>JACRCS010000392.1 GCA_016218905.1 Deltaproteobacteria bacterium | reverse complement strand
CCGACGCGTTGGTCAAGAGGCTCAAGACCACGCGCCGGAGCTGGGAAGGGTCGGCGTCGATCGTGGGAAGATCTGCGGCGAGCTCCCGATGGAAGACCGCGCGCCCCGCGAGAGCGGCCTCGATGCTCCCGCCCATCTCACCGATTACCCGGGAGAGATCGACCTTCTCGAGGGCGGAGGGGTTCTCACCCGCGTAGTCGAGCATCTTGTCGGTGAGCTCGGCAGCCCGGCGCGCCGCGGTCTCGATCTGCGCGAGGTTTCGGCTCGCCCGAGAGTCCTCGGGCAGCGCGAGCATCGCCAGCTCGGCATTCCCGGCGACGACGGCCAGGAGGTTGTTGAAGTCGTGCGCCACGCCGGCCGCCAGATACCCGAGGCTCTCCATCTTGTGGACGTGGAAGAGCTGCTCCTGGAGCCGTTTGTTCTCGGTGACGTTCTCGAACATGCGATTGAAGGAGTCGGCGAGCTGCACGAACTCCCGGGGGCCCTCCACCGCGACCTCCTCCAGGCCGGCGGACGCTAAGACGGAAGTCTGGTCGCTGAGCCGGCTCAGGTTGCTCGAGAGCCTGCGGCCGGTGAGGCTCGCGGCGCCCCAGGCGGCCGACGCGACGAGGAGGAAGAGCAGGGAGTCCCGGACGACTCCGCGCCGGATGGGTCCGAGGACGGCCCCAGTCTCCCGGCAGGCGCCGGCGGCCCAACCGAAGGAGCGGACGGGGACGAGGGCCAGGGTCCGCTTGCGACCGTCGAGGCCGGACGCGGCGATCGAAGCGGCTTCCCGGCCTCCCAGTGCCTGACGCACGAGCGGTAGGCCCTTCATCGAATCTCGCTGGTCCCAGGTCATGGCCGCGCGGGGGCGGTAGACGATCTTGCCGCTCCGATCGAGGACGACGATCGCGCCGCCGTTCGCCCTCTCGACCTTCAAGACTTTGCCGAGGCCGTCCGGGTCCAAGTACGCCGCGACAACCCCCGCGAGCCTTCCGGCCTCGTCCCGGGAGCCGAGGAGCACCCCCACCGTGATCCTGCCGGTGAACGGCGATCTCATGAGATCGGTGACGACCCACTCGGCCCCGGAGAGAATCCGCGCCACGTGAGACCGGTCCCTGAGGTCCGCCCCGATCGTCTTGGGTTCGGTGGCAGCCAGGACGGTTCCCTCGGGGCTGATCCAGCCGAGGCTCCGGACCGCCGGGTAGCTTCGGGCCACTGAGCCGAGGTAGCGGGTCATCTGTTCCGAGGTCATGGGGCGGAGCGAGGCGAACGCGAGACCGATCGCCTTCTCCTGGCGGAGAAGGCCGTGGAGGTACTCGTCGAAAGTACCGGCGACGGCACGCGCCATCTCCAGATTCGCCTCGATCTCCCGCTGCTTCTGGGTGCGATACCAGTTCCAGTAGATCCCGGCCTGGACGGCCAGCACGGGGACGAGGATCAGCAGGAGGAGGAGCGTCAGCGTGCCCTTCAGCGTTTGGCGCCGAAATAGCTTCGGGAGGGGGCGGGCCATCGGAGAGCGACTCCTCGGGGCCGCTAGGGCCGGCTGGCTCGAAGTGGAGAGATGCACACCGACGCCGGGAAGGGACTCGCCGCCGGCTCGTCGGTTCCCGCACGGATCGTCCCGGCCGGGGACGAACTGAAGCTCGATTTCCGATCCGGCACATGCGCGCCGCCTCGTCCACGGGGCCGCAGAGTTTGACGTTGACGAATGCGCGACGTACGTTTACAAACGACCGGCGGGGTGGCCGTTGGAGGTTGCATGCTCGGACAGAAACTCAAGGCGGTGCGCAAGGCGCGCGGTTACAGCCTCGAAGAGCTGGCCAAGAGGACCAAGTTTTCGAAGAGCTTCCTGTCGCAAATCGAGAACGGCAAGAACTCTCCGTCCATCGCGAGCCTCAAGAAGATCACGTCGGCTCTCGGAGTGAGCATCGGGGAGCTCTTCGAGGAGGAGCGGAGCGAGCAGGTCTATTTCACCAAGAAGGGCCAGCGCCAGGTCTTCGAAGTGGTGAAGGATAAGGTCATCTTCGAGTTCGGCGCGTCGAAGGTGCCGGGCCGCAAGATGGAGGCGATCTTCTTCACGCTCCTGCCCGGCGGCGAGAGCGAGGGGGAGTACTCGCACGAGGGCGAGGAGTTCGGGACCGTTCTCGAGGGTTCCCTGCTCCTGCTGATGGGGGGCAAGGAGTACCTGCTCGAACCCGGCGACTCGATCTACTTCAGCTCGGTTACCCCTCACCGGTGGCGGAATCCCGGCGACGTCACCATGAGGGCGATCTGGGTCGTCACACCACCCAGTTTCTGAGCCTCCGGACGGACTGTGGACATATTCCAGCGCAGCATCCACTCCAACGTCCAGCGCACGGATGACGACCACCTGACGGTCACGAGTTCGCTCCTCGACCTCGAGCACTCCGTGCACCTGGAGCTCGTGGTCCGGGTCTCCGACCGCGTGATCGAGTCCGCCGAGGCGTCGATGTCGAAGGTTCCCTTGAAGGCGGGCCCGTAGTGGAGACCAAGCTCTACACCCTCGAAGAGGCGATCTCGCTCTTCGTCCGGCCGGGCGACTCCGTCGTCATGGGCGCGGCCCTGGAGGCCTTGATCCCCTTCGCCGCGGGGTACGAGATCGTCCGGCGGGGCATCACGGACCTGAGACTCATCGGGCCCATCTCCGACATGCTCTTCGACGTCCTGATCGGGGCGGGTTCCGTCTCGGAGGTCCGGGCGGCCTGGGTGGGCAACGTGATGATGGGTTCCGGGTACAACTTCCGGCGGGCCGTGGAAGCGGGCGTGCCGAGGCCGCTCCGGGTCGTCGACCACTCGAACTTCACGATCCAGGCCGGGCTCAAGGCCGCCGCCCAGGGAGTGCCGTATCTGCCCGTGCGCACGGCGCTCGGCAGCTCGATCCTGGAGAACAATCCCCACCTGCGGCGGGTCGAGTGTCCGTTCACCGGCGAAAAGCTCGTCGCCGTGGAAGCGCTCAAGCCAGACGTCGCGATCCTCCACGTGCAGCGGGCCGACGCCGACGGCAATGCCCACGTCTGGGGCAACCTCGGAGTGACCCAGGAGGCAGCGTTCGCGGCCGAGCGCGTGCTCGTCGTGGCCGAGGAGATCGTCCCCCCGTGGGTGATCGCGAGCGATCCCAATCGGACCGCCATCCCGGGTTTCCTCGTGACCGCCGTAGTGGAGGCGAGGTGGGGGAGCCACCCCTCTCCCTGCCAGGGCTACTCGAACCGAGACCACGCCTTCTACCGCGAGTATCACCGGGCGAGCCGCACCCGGGAGGGCTTCCTGAGCTGGCTGGAGCAGTACGTGACCCGCCTCGCGGGCCACGGCGCGTACGTGGAGAAGCTTCGGTCCGAGGAGCGGGTGCAGCGCCTGAGCGTTGCGAACCACGCGTACTCGGTGCCGGCGGACTACGGGTATTAAGGCGGCGTGCAGCGTGCTGCGTACCGCGTTCCACGTGGAGATCGAAAGCCTTCGAACAGATGACGTAACCTCAACGCGGAACGCAGAACGTGGAACGTGAAACGGGTAGTTACACTTTCGGCGAACTCATGATCGCCCGCGCCGCCCGCGAGATCCGTAACCGCGAGCTCGTCTTCGTGGGCATGCGCCTTCCTCTGCTGGCCTTCCTCCTGGCCCGTTCCACGCACGCTCCCAAGGCCGTGGGGCTCTTCGAGAATGGGGTCTTGCGCGACACGCCGGCGCGCGATCCTCTGATCACCATGAGCGACTCCCCCAACATCCTCGAGGCGCGCATGTGCATGGGGATGGAGACCTCCATGGGGCTCCTCCAGGCGGGGAGGGTGAGCCTCGGCTTCATCGGCGGGGCGGAGGTCGACCGGTACGGCAACCTCAACACCACGCGGGTGCGGGACGGCGGCCGCGAGGTGCGCCTGCCCGGGAGCGGTGGCGCGTGTGATATCGCGTGCCTGGCCGAGCGGCTCGTGGTCATCATGAAGCACGAGAAGCGGCGCCTCGTCGAGCGCGTCAGCTACGTCACGAGCCCCGGCTACGGCACGGGCGGCGCCTGGCGGGAGTCTCAGGGGCTCGTCCGGGGCGGTCCCGCGACCCTCATCACCGACAAGGCGGTCTTCTCGTTCCATCCCAGGACCCGGGAGATGGTGCTCTCCTCCGTCCATCCCGGCATCGACGTCTCCGAGGTGGCGGAGAACACCGGCTGGCCCGTCCGCATCCCCCCGTCCCTCCCCGTCACTCCCGAGCCCTCGGAGACCGACCTGGAGGTCATCCGCCGGTACGACCCCGAAGGGTTCTGGAGCCGGTAAAACCGGCGTACCGCGTACCGCGTGCTGCGTTCCGCGCTTCAAGTTTCGGCGTTCTAGGTACCGCCTCCCGCGGCTCGATTGGTCTGATCCGACGGATCCGCCGGATCGTTCCTGGCCGGCCGGTTCAACCTCATAGGCCTATGGCAAAAAACGGCCTCGACGCCTTGCGCAAGCGTTTCGCGGGCTCTATCGAGGAGGGGAGAACTTGTGTCCGGCTGGAGGTAGGCGGTGGGCGATTCAAACGAAAAAACGAAGAGGGGCGGGCTCGAGGGGCTTCTCGGCGGGCTTACGAACCTCATCGAGAAGCTCGGCGAATTGGCGGAGAAGGGTGAAGAGCTCTCGCGGCTCCGGGAGGGCCGCGGGGAGGGCGAGGGGGTGAACGTCGTCTACGGGGTCTCCGTAAAGGCCGCTCCGGGAAGGCCCTCCTGGAAGGTCGAGCCCTTCGGAAACGTCCGCAGGGACCCCGCGGGCCGCTCCGTCGTGGAAGAAGCGCGGGAGCCCCTGATCGACGTCTTCGACGAGGCGGAGGAGACGGTGATCGTGGCCGAGCTTCCGGGCGTCGGCCTCGAAGATATCCGGCTACGGGCCGAAGGCGACCTCCTCGTGCTCACCGCCGAGAGTGCCGGGCGGAAGTATCGCAAGGAGATCCGCCTCTCCGGCGCCGTCCGGGAGGAGGCCATCACCATCTCCTACCGCAACGGAATCGCCGAGATCCGCTGCCCCAGGGGCTAGGAGCGGCATGCCTTCCGAAGCGCCGACCTCGCCCGTCGTCCTCAAGGTCGCCGAGGCCCTGACGAAGGACGTGGGGCGCGCCTTCGCCCGGATCGACCCGGCCGACCTGGCCCGGCTCGGGGCGAGCATCGGCGAGACGCTCGAGGTCTCCGGACGCCGGCGGACCGTCTGCCGGGCGATGCCCGCCTACCCCGAGCTCCGCGGCCAGGAGCGCGTCCAGCTCGACGGGATCGCCCGGGAGAACGCGGGGGCGAGCCTCGACGAGCCGGTCTCCGTCCGGAAGGTGGCGTGCCGGCCCGCTGCATACATCAAGCTCGCTTGCGCGAATGCGCGTCCCTCCGAACGCGATCTCCCCTACATCGGAACGCTCCTCGACGGGCTCCCGGTAACGACGGGCGATCGCCTCCGGGTCTCTCTTTTCGGGAGCAGGCCCCTGGAGTTCACGGTCGAGGCGACGACCCCGGAGGGCTGCGTCGTCATCGAGCCGGCGACGGGGCTCGCGGTGAGCTCCGCCAAGGGCGAGGAGACGGAGCGGAGGCTCTCCTACGAGGACGTCGGCGGCCTCAAACCCCAGGTGCGCCGGATCCGGGAGATGATCGAGCTCCCGCTGCGCTATCCCGAGGTCTTCGAACGCCTCGGCATCGCCCCCCCCACCGGGGTCCTCCTCCACGGGCCTCCCGGCTCCGGCAAGACGCTCATCGCGCGGACGATTGCGCAGGAGACCGAGGCGCGCTTCTTCTCCATCAGCGGCCCGGAGATCATCCACAAGTTCTACGGCGAGAGCGAGGCCCACCTCCGGCAGGTCTTCGAGGAAGCTGCCCGGAAGGGGCCGAGCATCGTCTTCCTCGATGAGATCGACGCCATCGCCCCCCGGCGCGAGAAGGTCCAGGGCGACGTGGAGAAGCGGGTCGTCGCGCAGCTCCTCGCCCTCATGGACGGGCTCAAGCGCCGCAGGAACGTGGTCGTCATCGCGGCCACGAACCTCCCCAACGCCCTCGACCCCGCGCTCCGGAGGCCCGGGCGCTTCGACCGGGAGATCGCCATTCCCGTGCCGGACCGCCACGGGCGCGAGGAGATCCTCCAGATCCACAGCCGCGGCATGCCCCTGGCGCCGGACGTGGACCTCGGGCGGCTCGCCGAGATCACCCACGGGTTCGTGGGGGCCGACCTGGAGGCGCTCTGCCGGGAGGCGGCGATGGTCAGGCTGCGCACGCTCCTGCCCGAGATCGACTTCGAGGCGGCGCGCCTCCCCTACGAGCAGCTCTCGAAGCTCGAGGTGACGATGGGCGACTTCGTCGAGGCGCTGCGGGAGGTGGAGCCCTCGGCCATCCGGGAGGTCTTCGTCGAAGTGCCGCGCGTACGTTGGAGCGACGTCGGCGGGCTCGCCCAGGTGAGGGAGCGGCTCGTGGAGGCGATCGAGTGGCCGCTCCGGTACCGGGCCCTCTTCGCCCGGGCGAAGGTGGCTCCTCCCCGGGCCGTCCTCCTCTGGGGCCCTCCCGGCTGCGGGAAGACGCTCCTCGCCAAGGCGGTCGCCACCGAGAGCCAGGTGAACTTCATCTCGATCAAGGGGCCGGCGCTCCTATCGAAGTACGTCGGCGAGTCGGAGGAGGCGGTGCGCGAGGTCTTCCGGAAGGCCCGGCAGGCCGCGCCGTGCCTGGTCTTCTTCGACGAGATCGACTCCATCGCGGTCGCGCGCGGCGCCTCCGCCGATTCGCGCGTCACCGAGCGGGTGCTCGCGCAGCTCCTGGCGGAGCTCGACGGCATCGAGGAGCTCAAGGGCGTCCTCGTCCTCGGCGCGACGAACCGGATGGACCTGTTGGATCCGGCGCTGCTGCGGCCCGGGCGCTTCGAGGAGCTGATCGAGATCCACCCGCCCGACGAGGCGGCGCGGCGGGAGATCCTCGACGTCCACCTTCGCGGAAAGCCGTTGGCACCCGACGTGAACCTGGCGGAGCTCGCGGGCGCGACCGGGGGGTCGACCGGCGCCGACCTCGCCTCGGTCGCCAATCGCGCCGCGCTTCGGGCCGTGCGGCGGGCGGTCGCCGATCCGGCGGCGGAGCTCGTCATCCGGCACGAGGACCTCCAAGCGGCCCTGGAGGAGGTGCGCCTGGCCCGTTGAGCCGAGTGCAGCACCCTTGAGCGCCGCATCCATTTCTGCCAAGATCCACCCTCCTTGGTGTCCCGTCTAGAGGCCCTTGAGGGCGAGAGATCTTGAAGAACAAGTCAAGTTTCGGAGGTCAGGCGGCAAGGCGCACCTCCTCGATAACGGCCCCACTTGCTGGCGCTGCCTTGTCGAAGGCGCGCGAGGGCCCGAAAGGCTGTGCGCTCGACGGCAGGCCCGCGGGGTGAGCGAAGGCTACCCGGAAGAACCGAGCATAGGCTCGGGTGAACAGGAGTGCGGTCCGGAGCCCTTGCGCAGTG
>JACRCS010000391.1 GCA_016218905.1 Deltaproteobacteria bacterium | reverse complement strand
CGTCGACGCGGGCCTGGCGCGGAGCGCGGTGGAGGTCGCCGTCGAAAGGCACGCGGGAACCATCCAGGAGTCCTGGGGACCCGACGGCGCCGTCCGGTTCCAATACGGCAAGGATCTGACCGGGCTCAGAACCGTCATCGGAACGGGCGGAATCTTCGCCTTCCACCCGCGGCCCGGCGAGGTGTTGAAGGGGGCGGTGGCCAGCGCGACGAGCCCTCTCTCGCTCAAGCCGAGGGCCCCGGAACTCTACGTCGACAGGAATTACGTGCTCTACGGCGCCGGGTTGTTGAGCACGGTGGAGCCTGAGGCGGCGCTGGCGATCGGCAGGAAGTCGCTCGTCGGAGTCGACGGCTGGCAGTCATAATGGACCAAGGCCACTCGGCCCGACCTCACGTTCGAGAAAGGAGAACGGGATGCACAAGTGGATTACGGCGGGGATCGCGGTAGTGGGGCTGCTCGTCGGAGGACCTGGCGCTTCCGGCGCCGCAGAGAAGGTGACCACCCTGGAGTTCTCGACGTTCACGCCCGCGCTGGACTCCCAGACGAAGCTCTTCGAGGAGTGGGGCCGCGAGCTCGAGAAGAGGACGAAGGGCCGGGTGAAGGTGAATCTGTACCCGAACAACGCCTTGACCCCCCCGAACCAGACCTTCGACTCCGTGATCAAGGGCATCTGCGACATCGGCTTCTCCGCCACGGGCTACACCCCGGGAAGATTTCCGCTGACGGACGTTATGGACCTGCCCTTCGGCAACCGGACCGCGGTTGCGCAGAGCAGGCTGCAGAACGCGTTCTACAAGCGCTTCCAGCCGAAGGAGTTCAGTCAGGTCAAGGTCCTCTGGCTGTCCGGCAACGTGACCGTCCTTCACACGAAGAAGCCGATCCGCACGTTGGAGGACCTCCAAGGCGTGAAAGTGAGGTCCATCGGAGTAGGCGTCAACATCGCGAAATCTCTCGGCGCGGTCCCCCTGAACATGCCGATCACCGAGACCTACGACGCCCTGCGCAAAGGGGTGGCGGACGGAATTATTACCGGAATGGACACGCTCGAGCGGTTCAAACTCGCGGAGGTCACCCAGTACACGACCGAGCACTACGAGTCCGCCCAGGCCAACGTCGGCTACGTCGCCATGAACAAGGCCAAGTGGGAGTCCTTCCCGCCCGACATCCAGGCGATCATCGACAAGCTCTCCGAGGAGTTCTCGGAGAAGCACGGCAGGGTCTGGGATGCAGGAGACGATAGCGCCAAGAAGTTTGCGACCGGGCAGAAGCACACGTTCATCCGGTTGAGCGAGCAAGAAGAGGACCGTTGGGCCGCGAAAGTCGCTCCCCTGTTCGATGCCTACGTCAAAGAGAAGTCGGCGCTGGGGCTCCCGGCGAAGGAGGCCGTCGACTTCTGTCGGGAGTGGGTCAAGAAGAACAAGGACGCCAAGTAGTGCTCCTCCGGAGACAGGTTGCTGGTCTTGTTCGTCTTGTTGGTCTTATTGGTTTTTCCGAACCGGCCAACCGGACCAACCGGACCAACCGGACCAACCGGACTAACGGGACTAACCGGACCAACCGGACCATCCGGACAGGCACTTGCCGGATGGACGCGCAAAGGAGATAGGCATGGCTTCGCGCATTCTGCGCGGTACCGCCTCGTTGCTCGAAGGGATCGCCGGGTTCTGCCTGACGGCCATCATGTTGATCACGAGCTGTGACATCGTCGGCCGGATCTTCGGCGTACCGGTCCCGGGCACCTTCGAGGTCGTCTCCGTCGCCGCCGGACTGATCATCGGGCTGGCGGTGCCCATGAGCTCGCTCGTGAAAGCGCAGGTGACGATCGACGCGGTGACGGACTCGCTCCGGGGCCGCGCGAAGGAGTGCCTGAGGAGCGTCACCCGTCTGATCGCCATGTGCGTCTTCGCCCTCATCGCGTACGCCCTCCTGGGCATGGGGAACGATTTGCGGGTTTCCGGCGAGGCGACCTCCGTACTCGGCCTCCCCCTCTACCCGGTGGCCTACGCGATGGGTGCCGCCTTCGTCGTAGAGGTCGTCGTGCTCGGAGCAGAGTTGCTGGAATCCCTTCGTGCCCTGCGCTCGGGTGGCACGCACGAGGTCGCGCTCGCGCCGGGGAAGATTCAGCACGACCCTCCCAGGCAGGAACCGTTGAGCAAGCTCGCGCCGGACGGGTATTCGGATGCCTAGTGTCCCATGCGGTTAGTTCGCGCACGTCGTCCATCGCAGAGGCTAAATAGCAGGCAGGGAGCTCCCAATGTCTCACGCTGAGCTCGGTGGCATAGGTATCGCTTTGATGCTGATCCTCTTCCTGTCCGGGCTCGAGCTTGCGGTCGGCATGACCGTCGTGGGGTTCGCCGGGTTCGCTTACCTGCGCGGTCTCAGCCCTGCCGTCAACCTGCTCGCGAAAGACTACTTCGACACGTTCGCCTCCTATTCCTTCACCGTCATCCCCCTGTTCATCCTCATGGGACAGGCGGCCTTCAACTCCGGGATGGCGAACGACATGTACAAGATGGCCAGGAAGTGGATGGGCCACTTCCCGGGAGGCCTCGCCTTGGGAACGGTCGTGGGCGCTACGATCTTCAAGGCGATCTCGGGCTCCACCCTGGCTACCTCCGCCACGTTCTCGAGCGTAGCGATCCCGGAAATGGACAAGTCCGGTTACGGCCGCAAGTTGTCGACGGGCGTCGTGGCAAGCGTGGGAACGCTCGGCTTGCTCATCCCGCCCAGTTCAAACCTGATCGTCATGGGCATGATCACGGAGCAGTCCATCGGCAAGCTCTTCGTGGCCGGCGCCCTGCCCGGCCTGCTGTGCGCGTTGTTCTTCGCCGTGATCGTGATCGCCTGGGCGCTGATCAACCCCTCCATGGCACCGCGCGGGCCCGTGGTCGACTGGAAGGAGCGGCTCCGGGGGATGTCCACGGTGGTGTGGCCTCTGGCGGTCTTCTGTCTCACGGTCGGAGGCCTGATGGCGGGGTACTTCACCCCGACGGAGGCCGGCACGGTGGGTGCGGTGGCCGTCGTCGCCCTGACGATGCTGAAGCGGGACCTCGACTTCAAGGCGTACGGACAGTCCTTGCTCCAGTCGCTGCGGATGTCCGCGATGGTGATCATGCTGCTCGCCGGGTCGGCGGTGTTCGGGCACTTCCTCACGGTCACGAGGATCCCGGCCAACCTTGCGGAGTGGGTCAGCACGCTGCCCGTTCACCCCCTGGTCGTCCTGACGGGGATCATCATCATGTACCTGGTCGGCGGGTCGTTCATGGACGACGCGGCCTTCATGATCCTGGCGACTCCCATCTTCTTCCCGGTCGCCCTCAAGCTGGGCTTCGATCCCCTCTGGTTCTGCATCGTCATCGGCGTGACGCTCATGATCGGGGTCATCATCCCCCCCGTCGCGGCCTCGGTCTTCATCGTGAAGGGCATCACCGGCGAACGCCTCAGCGTCGTCTACGCCGGCGTGACTCCCTTCCTGATCGGTCTCTTCGTCTGCATGATCGCGCTCTTTCTGTTTCCCGGCATGGCGACCTGGCTGCCGAGCATCTTGATGCAGTAGGAAGCAGGTTTCACAGTGCCGACAGGAAAAGGACTTCCCATGAACAACGAGGTCCGGAGATCCATCTGTCACTGGTGTCATAGATGAGCGTCACGGCCGAGCTCGCGCGCCACCTCGTCCGGACGAGCTTCGATGCCTTCGGCCCCGCCACCCTGGAGGGGGCGAAGGACCGGATCGTCGACACCCTGGGTTGCGTTCTCGCGGGGAAGAACGCTTCGGGCTGCTCCGGCCTGGCGGAGCTGGTTCGAGAAGCCGGCGGAGCTCCGGAGGCCACGGTGCTCGGCTTCGGCTGCCGGGTTCCGGCGCAGGCGGCCGCGCTCGTGAACGCGGTCCTCGCCAGATCCTACGACTACGAGCCCGTGGGGGCGTTCGTCGACGGCAAGAGCGTGCCCGCCCACATCAGCGGGACGACCGTGCCGACCGCCCTCGCGGTGGCGGAAAAGCTGGGGGCCTCCGGCCGGGAGCTCCTGACGGCGCTCGTCCTGGGAGACGACCTGGCGGCCCGGCTCTCCGCGGCTTCCCTCTTCGACCTGGACCTCGGCTGGGACAATACGGGGACGGCAAACGCCTTCGGGGCGACCGCCATCGCCGGCAAACTCCTCGAGCTCGACGAAGCGGAGATGCAGAACGCGTTCGGGATCGTCCTGAATCAGCTCGGCGGGACGATGCTGAACATCTTCGAGGGCACCCACTGCTTCAAGCTCCCCCAGGGGCTCGCCGCCCGGGCGGGGATCTTCTCCGCGTCCCTCGCCAAGAAGGGCTTCACCGGGCCCAAGAACTCCCTGACCGGTCAGCACGGGTACTTCGCCCGCTACTGCAGAGAGTACGACCTGAGCGTGCTCACGAGGGATCTCGGCCGGACCTTCTGTGCCGGAGACACGATCAAACCCTATCCCTGCTGCCGGGCGAACCACGCCGCGATCGACTGCACCCTGGCCCTCGTCCGGGACCACGGGGTGAAGGCCGCGGACGTCGAGGAGGTGATCGTCGGGGTCAGGGCGACGGCGAAGGAGTTCGCGGTGGGGCAGGAGTTTCGGATCGGGGAGGTCCCCCAGATCAGTGCCTCCTTCAGCCTCCAGTACGCCGTGGCCACCGCTCTGCTCAGGGGGGAAGTCGAGCTCTCTCACTTTGGTGAAGAGAGCATCCGAAGCCCCGAGATCGAAGCGCTGGTCAGGCGGATCCG
Organism: Deltaproteobacteria bacterium; assembly: GCA_016218905.1. Next base: position 15,761 of record JACRCS010000391.1, on the reverse strand, counting down.
CACGGTGGGAAGCCTGCCTCCGGAGCGGAGCCTCGGGGCCGAGGTGACCATCCGCACGAAGGAAGGGCGCGAGTACCGGGCCGCCGTCGAACAGCCGCTGGGGAGCGACGCTTTCTCGCCGCTGACGCCGTCTGAAAAGAGGAAGAAGTTCCTCCGGTGCGCGACCTTCACGAGGGACTTGGACGAGGCGAAAGCCCAGGCGGTCTTCGAGACCCTCCGGGGGCTGGAAAACGTGGCCTGCGTCGCCGAGGTAATGGACAGGATCGCGGGCCGGGGAGCTCGAAGAGACAGAACGGGTTGAGGAAGAGCAGGAAGAGCAGGAAGAGCAGGAAGAGCAGGAAGAGCAGGAAGAGCAGGAAGAGCAGGAAGAGCAGGAAGAGCAGGAAGAGCAGGAAGAGCAGGAAGAGCAGATTTTTCGGGCGCACGAGTCGGTGATCACAGGCAGTGTAGGATCAAGAGCAGAGGAGAAATGGCCTCAGACTTTTGTGTGAGAGAGGAAGGCAGGCATGCGGGCGAGACACAAACGGAGCGCGGAGAGGCGCGAGGCCCACATCACGCTCAACGTCAACGGGGAGCCGCATCGCTTGGAAATCGGGCTCGGCCCGGGAAGGGTTGCTCCCAGCGAGACCCTCGCTTTCACGCTGCGGGAGCGCCTCGGGCTGACGGGTACGAAGGTGTCGTGCGAGGGCGGGGCGTGCGGCGGCTGCACCGTGCACCTGGACGGTCTGGCCGTGCTCTCCTGCATGCAGTTGACCGTCGAGTGTGACGGGAAGACGGTCACCACGATCGAGGGCCTGAGGAACCCGAAGACGGGCGAGCTCGACCCCCTCCAGCACTCCTTCATCGACCACACGGCCTTCCAGTGCGGCTTCTGCACCCCGGGAATGATCATGAGCGCCAAGGCTCTCCTGAACGAGAACCCCCATCCAACTGAAGACGAGGTGAAGGAGGCGCTTTCGGGGAACTTCTGCAGGTGCATCAGCCACTATCAAGTGGTGAGGTCGGTCCTGGCGGTCTCCGGCCGGGGAGGGCAGGGCGATGGCTGAGGCGTATCGGTACGTCGGCAGGGCCGTCCCGAGGAGAGACGGCGTCGACGTCGTCACCGGCGGGGCGGCCTTCCTCGACGACGTCAAGTTCGCGAATCTCCTCCACGGGAAGGTCCTCCGGAGCCCCCACGCCCACGCCGTGATCAAGTCCATCGACGCCAGCCGGGCCGAGCGCCTGCCGGGGGTCAGGGCGGTGCTGACCCACCGGAACTTCCCGGACTGGAGGGGCGGCGGGCCCTGTAACCCGAAGATCCGCCTGCTGGACGAGAGGGTGCGCTACGTGGGGGACGCCGTGGCCCTGGTGGCGGCGGAGAGTGAAGCCCTCGCGGAGGAGGCCCTTCGCTCGATCGAGGTCGAGTACGAGGTCCTCCCGGCCGTCTTGGACGACCACGAGGCGTTGAAGCCCGAGGCCCCCCAGCTCTACGACGACTGCCCCGGAAACCTGCTCCCCCACCTCCCGCGCGAGGAGTGGGCGACCGAGATCGTGGTGGGAGACGTGGAGAAGGGGTTCGCGGAAGCCGATGCCGTCGTCGAAGGACGCTTCAGCTACGCAAACATCCCGAACCCGCTCTCGATGGAGCCCCCAGTCGCCGTCGCCTCTTGGGAGCACCCGGACCAACTCACCCTCTGGGTCTCGAACCACAAAGTCTGGAACAACAAGCGGATCCTCTCCTCCGTTCTCGGAGACGACGTGCAGATACGCGTCATCGGCGCGGCCTGCGGCGGGAGCTTCGGCGCCAAGGTCATGTCGTGGCAGGCGCAGTGCTACGCCGCGGCCCTGAGCCGGTCCGCGGGCCGCGCGGTGAAGGTCGTCTTCTCGAAGGAAGAGCAACTCGCCTGCTTCGTCCTGCGGCCTTCCACCTGGATCGACGGGAAGATCGGCCTCACGCGGGACGGCACCGTGACGGCCGTCGCGGGCTCCTGGCTCGTGGGGACCGGCTACTACTCCCTCACGACCCAGATCCAGATCGCGGTGGGCTGCGGCGAGGCCATGATCGCGCTCCACAGCAAGAACTGGAAGCTGAAGCCGGAGGTCGTGTGCACGAACCGCACGGCCTCGGGGATCGTCCGGGGCTTCGGCGGGCAGGAGCTCAAGTGCGCCCTCATCCCGCTCCTCTCGCTCGGGATGGAGAAGCTCTCCCTCGACCCGTTCGAGGTGCTGAAGAAGAACTTCATCAAACCCGGTCAGGGCTACTTCTGGCGCGACGCGATCTGGTACGACTACCGCGGCATCGACTACTCCGAGGCCATGGACCGGGGCGCCGACCGCTTCGGGTGGAAGGAGAAGTGGAAGGGCTGGCTCACGCCCACAGCGGTGGACGGGCCGAGGCGGATCGGCGTCGGCGTCGGGGTGCACGGGAACGCCGACGTGGGCGAGGACATGTCCGAGGCCTACGTCCGCATCGACAACGACGGCCGGGTGGTGATCATCTCGGGCCTCGCCGAACACGGCACGGGCATCCGGAGCAACGTCGTCAAGGTCGTGGGGGAGGTCCTGCAGCTCCCCCTGGAGCAGATCTCGCTCACTCCGGGAGACACCCTGGTGACGCCCGTCGAGTGGGGGCCCGCCGGGTCGCGCGGCACCTATGCGATCCTCGGCGCCGTGATCTCCGCGGCCGAAGACGCGAAGCGGAAGCTCTTCGAGTTCGCTGCCCCGATGCTCGGGGTGGAGGGGCCCGACTGCCTGGAGACGGCCGACGGTTTCGTGTGGGTCAAGGAGGATCCCGAGAGGCGCGTCCCCTGGAGGAAGGTCATGGCCTTCCGGGCCGTGATCGGCTGCGGCCGCTTCGAGCCCGACTACTCGCTCAGCAACTGCATGATCAGCTTCGTGGAAGTGCAGGTGGACACCGAGACGGGCAAAGTCGACCTCCTCCGGGCGGTGAACGCCACCGACGCCGGCCAGATCATCGACCCCCAGGGCCTGGAGGGGCAGTTCAACGGCTGCCTGGGCTCGGCCGGCATCGACAGCGCCCTGTTCGAGGAGACGGTCCTCGACCCGAACACGGGCCACGTCCTCAACTCCAACCTGGCCGACTATAAGTGGCGGACGACGGCCGAGCTGCCGCCCATCGAGAACGTCGTCCTGGAGACGCCCATCGACACGCACCGCTTTCGCGCCATCGGCGTCGGCGAGATCACCACGTCGCCCGGACCCTCGGCCGTGCTCATGGCGACTTCGAACGCCATTGGCCGGTGGCTCCACGAGTACCCGGTGACCCCCGAGCGCATCCTGAAGGCGCTCGGTCGGACGGCCGGGGCCGGGCAGGAGGTTCGCCGATGAGACCCTTCGCGCACTTCAGCGTCCGCAGCGTCGAGGAAGCGTGCCAGACGCTCGGTGAGTGGGGATGGAGGGCCAGGGTCAACGCGGGCGGAAGCGACCTGCTGACGGTCCTCAACGGCGATTTCCTGCCCGCGTACCCCGAAGCGGTCATCGACCTCAAGCCGATCCGGGGGCTCGACTCCGTCGAGGAGGACGGAGAGTCCTTGAGAATCGGCGCGCTGACGACCCTCGCCGCGGTGGTCCGGTCCCCCCTCCTACAGGTGAGATACCCGTTGCTCGTCGAAGCGGCGCGAACGGTGGGGACGCCTCAAATCCGGAACGTCGCGACCGTGGGAGGCAATCTCTGTCAGGACGTCCGCTGCTGGTACTATCGCTACCCGAGAAAGATCGGGGGGCCGATCCCCTGCGTTCGAAAAGGGGGCAGCGGTTGTCGGGCCGTAAAGGGGGACAACCGGTACCATGCGATCATGGGCGGGAGGCGGTGCTTTGCGGTCTGCCCGTCCGATCTCGCGGTCGCACTGGCCGCGTTGGATGGGAAGGTGATAATCTCCGGGCCGCGGGGAGAACGGAGGGTGGCCCTGCCGGACTTCTACTCGCCCCTGGGGAATTGCCTAGCGAGCGACGAGATCGTTCGGGAGATCGAAGTGCCCATCGGCCGCGGCGCGCCGCGTCAGACCTTCTCGAAGTTTACCCTGCGGAAACCGGTCGATTTCGCCATCGTGAGCGTGGCGGCCGCGCTGGAGCTGGAAGCCGGGACGTGCACCCGCGCCCGGATCGCGCTGGGCGCCGTCGCCCCCTCTCCCGTGCGGGCGACGGGTGCCGAGGAGATGTTGACCGGCCAACCCTTGACGAGGGAGCTCGCGCGTCTCGCCGCCGAAGCGGCGGTGCGCGAAGCGAAGCCGCTGAGCCGGAACGGCTACAAAGTTCAAATCGCCAAGGCGCTCGTGGAGCGAGAGCTCGCGGGTGCGTCTTAACCGACAACCGAAAACTGAAAGACTGATGACGTCCATCCGGAAAGGCACTTTCCGGATGGACACAAAGCTACGAACCATGGCCCGGAGCCAACTCCTGGCCGCTTTCCGACTGAGGGAGAGGAACCATGAATGACCTGAAATTCGCCGTCGTCGGGGTGGGCGCGACCGGCTCCGTCATCGCGGGCGCCCTCTTGACCCGGGCGCCGGACACGATCCTCGTGGATCCGCGGCAAGGGCTCCGGGAGGCTCTGCTGGGGTCGGGGCTGGCAGTGTCGGGGCCGGCATCGTTTCGGGTGCCGGTGCGGCGTGCGGTAGCGAGCATCGCCGATCTGAAGGGACAGGAGCCCGATGTCATCTTTCTCTCCACCAAGACCTTCAACTTGCCGGAGGTGGTGCGGGAGATCCAGGGGGTCTTCAAGCCGGAAATGAAGATCATTAGCACGCACAACGGCCTCGGGACCGAGGACGTCATCGCCGAGGCATTCGGGCCCGGCGCGGCCCTGCGGATGATCCTGAACTTCGGCGCGGCGGTTAAGGGCCCGGGCCAGGTGGAGACCACCTTCTTCAACAAGCCCAACCACCTGGGCGGCATCGCTCCTGAGCGTCGGGCGGTCGGCGCGAAGACGGCCGAGCTGCTCACCGCCGCGGGCTTCGATACGGAGCTCGTGGAGGACATCCGGCTCTACGTCTGGAAGAAGATGATCATGAAGTGCACGATGGCGTCGATCTGCGCCGTCACGGACAAGACGATCGCCGGCGCCCTGGCCTTTCCCCCGACCCGGGAGATCGCCGAGGCGTCCTTCCGGGAGATCCTCTCCGTGGCGAAGGCCATGGGGTACGACCTGGGCGGAGAGGAGTACATCGAGCAGGCGCTCGGCTATCTGGAGAAGGTCGGGGTTCACAAGGACTCGATGTGCGCGGACGTCGCCGCGCGAAGCCCCACGGAGATCGACTTCCTGGGCGGGAAGGTCGTGGAGTACGCCCGTCGGAAGAACATCCCGGTACCGTTCTACACCGCCATGACCAACCTCGTGCGCGCCATAGAAGACAACTACAAGTCGTAGCAGCACGGGGTCAGGCCCGTCGGACGCTGAGGGGGCCGGAGCGGTGGCTCCCCAGCGTCACCTCGCCTCACCGAGAGCTGCGCCGGACCCCAGGCCCTCCTCTCCCGCCCTTCCTCCCGATTGTGAATTTGTGTATCGTTCCGCTGTCGCGTAGGCATCCGGAACGGCTTCGCGTGCCCGGTCAGCACGGAGGGCACGATCGCCTGCTCTTTCGGAGGCGGAGAGGCCGAGTCGCTGCCGGAGCCGGCGACAGGTCGAAACCACTCTCTTCTGAGAATTGCCACGGGCCTCGCCCGCCGGAATGCCATGACGAGAGCAGAGCCGGATACACACCAGAAGGCCTTCCAGGTGAACCTGGATCCCGGAACCTACGGAACCTTCGCGGAGATCGGCGCGGGACAGGAGGTGGCGCGCTGGTTCTTCCGCGTGGGCGGCGCCTCGGGCACGGTCGCCAAGACCATTTCAGCCTATGACATGGCCTTCAGCGACGCGATCTACGGCCCCTGCGAACGCTACGTGAGCCGGCGGCGCCTGCACACGATGCTCGACACCGAGTTCGAGCTGCTCCAGGCCCGCCTGGCCGGCCAGCGCGGCACTACCACGCGCTTCTTCGCGTTCTCCGACACGGTGGCGGCCCGAAGCTACAGCCGGCCGGACGGCGCGCACGGCTGGATGGGAATCAAGTTTCAGACGGAACCCCTGTCCGAGCCGTCCCAGATCATCATTCACGTCAGGCTTCTCGATCGGGAGAACGTGGCTCAGCAGGAAGCGCTCGGAATGATCGGCGTGAACCTGATCCACGGATCGCTGACGCTGCACCGAGAACCGAAGGCGCTCGTGAGCTCGCTCCTGGACAACCTCTCGGCCGATCGGGTCGAGGTCGACATGATCAAGTTCTCGGGTTCCGCGTTCGAAGCGATCGACAACCGGTTGATGAGCCTCGAGTTGGTGCAACTCGGGCTGACGAACGCGGCCATGATCGCGGCCGACGGCGAGGTGGTCCAACCCGCGGAGGTCCTGCACAAGAAGCCGATCCTGGTCGCGCGCGGGAGCTTCCGGCCGGTGACCAACGCGATGATCGACATGCTGAACTGCTCGATCGCGCAGTTCGTTCAGGAACCGCAGGTGCAGGGGGAGGAGATCGTCATCCTGATGGAGATGACGCTCAACAACCTGGTTCACGCCGGCGCGATCGACCCCAAGGACTTCCTGGCACGGGCCGATACGCTCGGTGCGCTCGGGCACACCGTCCTCATCTCGAACTTCGGCCAGTACTATCGTCTGGCCGCCTACCTGTTCACCTTCACCAAGAAGATGATCGGAATCGCTACCGGCGTTCCGACGCTGAAGGAGATCTTCGACGAGAAGTACTACGAAGATCTGCCCGGAGGCATCCTGGAGTCTTTCGGACGGCTCTTCGAGAACGACCTCAAGGTCTACGCCTACCCCCAATGCGATACGGGCAGCGGGGCCGTGATCAGCGCGGCCAACCTGCTGGTGAAGCCCCACTTGCGCCACCTCTACGCCTACCTGTACGAGAACCGTTTCATCGAGAGCCTTCGCGGCTACGACGAGGCGCTCCTGCCCGTCCTCGCCCAGGACGTCCTGGACCGGATCCAGGCGAGAGATTCCTCGTGGGAGAGCATGGTCCCCAAGCCCGTGGGGCGCATCATCCGCGAGCGGGGACTTTGGGGGTTCGAGCCGTAGCTGACCTGGGTCCGGCCGGGCTCTCGTCCTGGAAAGGGCCCCGCGGAGCGCCCGAGCCCTGAGAGCTCCCGCGAGAGCCTACTCGTCCCGAGACGGAGAAGCTCTCTTCTTTGGGATTGCGCCCTAGGCCTGTCGGCTGCGGATGCCATGTGTGGCCGCGGGCCGAAGCCCGAACGGGCGTAGTCTTTGAGTTCGGCACGCTCGCCTGGCGGCAGCCGTTCTTCGGCGTGGAACTCATCGACCGGGATGAATGACCTGACTCCGTCAGCCCTGGGAAAGCCTGCCCTGCGCCGCCCCCCTCCACGCACCCCCCTCTGTCACGTTTAACCGACGATTGGACCCTGGACGAAAAAAGGGCTTGACGAAACCTCTTCGCGGTATAATACTCAGCACTAAGAGACAAAGTGGAAAAGCTGATGGCCCCGCGAGCGGCGGCGGTGCGCCTAAGGGAAACGAGCGCCGCGGTTTGGGTTGTTCAGTTGTCAGTCATCAGTTGTCAGTTCTTGGGGAAGAATCAGGGGCCGGAGCCCTGAAGACTGACAAGGGCCGGAACGAACCAGCTGTCGGTTCATTGTTTAACTGAGAACTGAAAACTGAAAACTGCGGAGCATCCATGTACAAAATCGGTATCGACGTCGGAGGAACCTTTACCGACTTCCTCCTCACCCGCGACGATGGGGCGAGCTACATCTACAAGGTGCTCTCGACCCCGAAAGACCCCTCCATCGCCACGATCCAGGGGATGGAAGAGATGGCGAGGGACCGGGGCGTCACCACCCAGCAGTTCCTGAAAGAGGTCACCACGATCGTACACGGCACGACCGTGACGACGAACGCGACCCTCACCTATCGGGGTGCCAAGACCGGGTTGCTGACGACCAGGGGCCTGCGGGACGCCCTGGAGATGCGCCGGGGAATCCGCGAGGAGCAGTACAACAACCGGTACCGAAACGCCCAGCCGGTCGTGGAGCGCTACCTGCGCCTGCCCGTCACGGAGCGCCTGGACTACGCCGGCAACACGATCACGCCGCTCGACGAGTTCTCCGTGAAGGAGGGGCTCGAGACGCTCCGTAAGGAGAACGTCGAGGCGGTGGCCGTCTGCTTCATGAACTCCTTCGCGAATCCCGCCCACGAGGAGCGGGTCGCGGCCCTGGTTCGGGAGGCCCTGCCCGAGGCGTTCGTCTCGGTCTCGACGGAAGTGATCCCGGCCATCCGGTTCTACGACCGCGTCTCGACGACGGCGCTCAATGCCTACGTGGGGCCCGTCCTCAGGCGCTACCTGACGAACCTGGTGCGCAAGCTCAAGGACCTGCGCTACGAGAACATCCTCCTGATCATGGCCTCCAACGGCGGCGTCATCTCGCCCGAGTTCGCCGAAGCGCGCCCCGCGATGACGCTCCTCTCCGGGCCGGCCGGCGGCCCGGTGGCCGGCCTCGCCTTCTCCGAGGGCCAGGGCTACCGGGACTGCATCACCTGCGACATGGGGGGCACGAGCTTCGACGTCGCCCTGGTGAAGGACGGAAAGCCCCTCACCACCACCGAGGGCGACATCAGCCGGCTCCGCATCAGCCTGCCCATGCTCAACGTCGTCACCATCGGAGCGGGCGGCGGCTCCATCGGCTGGATCGACGAGGGCGGCCTCCTGCGCATGGGGCCCCAGAGCGCGGGCGCTGACCCGGGCCCGGCGTGTTACGGCCGGGGAGGGGAGCTCCCCGCCTGCTCGGACGCCGACCTGGTGCTGGGTTACCTGAACGCCGACTACTTCGCCGGCGGAAGGATCCCGCTGGACCTAGCGGCAGCCGAGAAGGCGATCGCGGAGAAGGTGGCCGCGCCCCTCGGCCTCAGCGTGGCAGAAGCGGCTGCCGGGATGTACGACGTGATCAACGTCTCCATGGCCGCGGCGGTCCGGGAGATCGCGGTGAACAACGGCTACGACCCGCGCGACTTCCCGCTGGTCACGGCGGGCGGCGCGGGCCCGAACCACGCCTGCTGCATCGCGCTCGAGCTCGGGATCCCGATCATCCTCATCCCCCGGGAGTCCTCCATCTTCTGCGCTGCGGGCATGCTGCGCTCGGAGCTCCAGCACGACTTCGTGAAGACGTACCCGACGCGCCTCGACCAGATGGACCGGGAGCGCTTTCGCCGACTGTTCCACGAGATGAGGGACGACGGCCTGCGGATCCTGGCTGACGAGGGGATCCCCGGGGACCGGGTGGCGTCCCATCTGACGCTGGATCTCCGGTACGTGCGCCAGTACCACGAAGTGGGCGTGGAGATCACGTGGGACGAGGCGCTTGGGGCCGATCCCGCCGTCCTGGCGAAGAAGTTCCATCCCCAGCACGACGCCCTCTACGGCTACTCCCTGGAGGACAAGGGGACGCCGGTCGAGCTCCTGAACATGCGGCTCACGGCCGTGGGACGTACCGACAAGCCGAGCCTCTCTCCGGAACCCCACGCCGGCGAGGACCCTTCTCCGGCTCTGAAGGGGAGGCGCAAGGTGTACCTGCCGTCGGAGAAGTTCTTCCAGGAGGTGAACGTCTTCGACGGGATGAAGCTCCGGTTCGGAAACCGCATGGCAGGTCCCTGCGTCATCGAACAGGTCAACACCTCCACCTTCGTGACGCCCGAGTTTCGGGTCATCGTGGACAAGTTCGGAACCTACACGCTGTACGTTCCGGAGCGGGAGGATGAGGTCCTGAAACGCGTGCTGGGTTGAGAGGCTCGGGCTGTCGGATCCGACCCATCGGTCGGATGGGTCGGATCGGTCCGATGAACGTGCGAACGGAGGCCGGAACTGCCTGAGACCACCATCGACAAAGTCCTTGTTTCCATCCTGCAGCGCAGGCTGAAGAGCATCACGGAAGAGATGAGCATCGCCATGACGCGGACCACCCGGTCCCCGATTCTCTGCGAGGCGAAGGACTTCGTGACCGGCCTCTACGACGCGCACGGCAACATGCTGGAACAGACGGAGAATCTCCCCATCCTGGCCTTCAGCCTGGCCCCCGTGTGCAAGTACATCATCGAGTACTTCGGAGACGACGTGCACCCGGGAGACGTCATCTTCCACAACGACGTCTTCAGCATGGGCAACCAGAACAACGACGTCGCCGTCTACAAGCCCATCTTCTTCGAGGGGAAGCTCGCCGCCTGGGCCGCGTGCAAGGGGCACCAGGCCGACATCGGAGGGGCGGTCCGGGGCGGCTACAACCCCAAGGCGACCGAGGTGTGGCAAGAGGCGCTCCGCATCCCGCCCGTGAAGGTCTACGAGAAGGGGACGCTCCGGAAGGACGTCTGGGAGTTCATCTTCGCCAACATCCGGCTCGACATCGTCGAGGAGGACATGCGGGCCGAGATCGGCTCCTGCGTCGTCGGCGAGCGGGGCGTGCTCCGGATCCTGGAGCGCTACGGGCGGGAGGTTTTCGAGGCGCACAAGGAGCACCTCTTCGACGCGACCGAGAAGATGATGCGTCAGGAGATCCGGTGCATCCCGGACGGGACGTATCGCGGGGAGTCGACCGTCTTCTTCGACGGCCAGACCCCGAACTCACGGTACACGATCCGGGTCGCCATCACGGCCAAGGACGGCTCCATCCACTTCGACTACACGGGCACCGACCCGCAGACGCCCGGGTTCGTGAACGGCACCTTCACCTCGAGCGCGTCGGCCGCCATCCTGACCCTCCTGCAGATGGTCAATCCGAACCTGCCCCACAACGAAGGCATGGTCCGCCCGATCACACTGACGATCCCCAAGGGGACGATCCTGAACGCCGCGTACCCGGCCGCGACCACCTTCGGAAATCACCTCTGCCCCAACAACGCCGACGCGATCATGCGCGCGCTCGGGCCCGTCATTCCCGATCGGGTCACCGCCGAGTGGAACGAGTGCCTCTGTAGCTTGAGCACCGGAACGGACCCGAGGAAAGACAACGCGACCTTCGTCGATATCTGTTTCGTCGGCCAGAAGGGAGGCTCCGGCGCCATCAAGGGCTGCGACGGCTACGATCACATCGGGATGATCGACACGTCCGGAGGCGTGCTCGACCAGGACTACGAGAGCTTCGAGCAGCAGACCCCGCACGTGCTCCTCAAACACGAGTACCTGCAGGACTCGGCCGGCGCGGGACAGTGGCGGGGAGGGCTCGGGACGGAGACGGAGATCCTTTACGGCGGCGAGGGGCTCTCGGTCGTGACCTTCGGGGACGGCGACGTGGAGCCTTCTTACGGCGCCATGGGCGGGGGAGCGGGGTCGCTCAACTCGATCCGTCTGCGCTACCCGGACGGGACGGAGTACACCTGTACGACGAAGGACATGGTGGGCGGCGTGCCGGCCGGAACCCTCTACGTGCAGCACGCGGGGGGCGGCGGCGGCTGGGGGGACCCGCGCAGCCGTAGCGTCGAGAAAGTAGTCAAGGACGTCCGAAACGGCGTGGTCTCGCTCCAGACCGCGAGAGAGGAATACGGCGTCGTCATCGATCCGGAGACCTGGACCGTCGGCGAGGCAGCTACCGCCCGGCTGCGCTCCTGACGTAGATCCCCCTTCCGCAAGGGGAGGGGGAAGTGATGGGCAGGGGACGAGGACAGGATGTCCTCGGGTCGCGCACGCTCTCACGAGGTGGGCGGATCGTGGAGCCCAGGAGGGGCGGGAACGATCACGCAGGAGGCGCGGGAGCGACCAGGCTAGGGTGGGGGGCTCCCCACGAGAGGCGGCTACAATGGACACGCGGACGAGCAAGCCGGCGATGGTCGAGGTAACCAGTAAGGAGCAGTTGCACAGCGTGCAGCTGCGCGGCCTGCAGTGGACCGTGAGGCACTGCTACGAGGGAAGCGACTTCTATCGGAAGCGGTTCGACGAAGCCGGGGTGGAGCCCGAGCAGATCCGGACGCTGGACGACCTCCGGAGACTCCCCTTCACCACCGCGAGCGACCTGCGGGACGGCTACCCCCTCCCCCTGCTCAGCGTCCCGATCAAAGACGTGGCCCGCGTGCATTCCTCCTCCGGCACCACCGGAAAGAGGAAGGTGCTCGCCTACACGCGAAACGACGTCGCGGAGTGGGCGCGCTTCTTCGCGAGGTGTTTCCGGACGGCGGGAGTCGGACCCGGTGATCGCGTCCAGAACGCGAACGGGTACGGCTTGTGGACGGCAGGGGTAGGGTTCCAGGCCGCCATCGAGGAGGCCGGGGCCATGGCCATCCCGATCGGCGGAGGACAGCTCGAGATCCAGTGCGAGCTCCTCGAAGACCTTCAGGCGACGGTCTTCACCAGCACGGCGAGCATGTCGCTGCTGCTCGGCGAAGAGATCGAACGCCGCAACCTGCGCGACAAGATCGCGGTCCGCACCGTCATCATGGGTTCGGAGCGGACGAGCGAAGCCATGCGCGAACGGATCCGGGAGCTCTTCGGTGCCGAGCACGTTCACGACATCACCGGCATGACCGAGCTGTACGGCCCCGGCGCCGGCATCGACTGCCGGCAGCACAGCGGCATCCACTACTGGGCCGACTGCTACATCCTGGAGATCCTCGATCCCGCCACGCTCGAGCCGGTGCCGGAGGGCGAGACCGGCGAGATGGTCGTGACGACGCTCAGGAAGGAGGGATCGCCCCTCGTGCGCTACCGCACCCGCGATCTGAACCGCTTCTTTCCGGGACCGTGTGCGTGCGGGTCCGTGATGCCTCGCCACGACCGGATCCTCGGCCGAAGCGACGACATGATCATCTTCAAGGCGACCAACATCTACCCCGGCCAGATCGACGAGGTGCTCTCCGGGATCCCGGACGTTTCGAGCGAGTACAACGTGCTGCTGGAGCGCCGCGGCTTGCGGGACTACATGACCGTTCGCGTGGAGCGCCGCCGTGACGGGGATCCCGCCAGCGACGCACGCGTCGCAAAGGAAGTGCAGGACAAGATCAAGAGTCGAATCATGGTGACTGCCGCGGTCGAGATCCTGGACTACGAAGCTCTGCCGAGGAGCGAGAGGAAATCCAAGCGGGTGATCGATCGCCGGTCCAGTATCCTCGAAGCCGAGCGGGCCGCCGCAGAGGTGCTGAATGGCTGAGCTGAGTTTGGTGGGCAGGCCGGTTTCCAAAGTCGACGCGGCCGAGAAGGTCACCGGAAGGACCGTGTACATTCACGATCTGAGCGTGCCCGGGATGCTCTTCGGGAAGATCCTGTATGCCGATCGGCCCAGCGCCGGCATCCGGGAGATCGACACGAGCGAGGCGGAGAAGGTACCGGGGGTGAGGGCGGTGGTCACCGGGTACAACACTCCGGAGGTCCGCTTCGGCTTTCTCAAGGACAACACGGCCCTGAAGAAGGACCGCGTTCGCCAGTACCGCGACGAGCTGGCCGCCGTCGCCGCGACGAGCGAGGAAGCCGCTGCCGAGGCTCTCGCGAAGATCCGGGTCGTTTACGAAGACCTCCCGGCGGTCTTCGATCCCCTCGAGGCCCTGGAGCCCGAGGCCCCCCTTCTCTACGAGAGGGATGCTCGGGGAAAGCCGCTCCGGGACAACCGGCTGCGCCTGCCGTGGAAGTTCGAGTCCGGCAACGTCAGAGAGGCGGAGGAGGTCTCCGCGTTCGTGGCCGAAGGAGACTACGAGACGGGCTGGGTCACCCACTGCTGCCTCGGGACCTCCGGCTGCATCGCGAGCTTCGACACCCGAGACAACCTCACGATCTACTCCAACACCCAGATCCCGAGCCTCGCCAAGAGCGACTACCAGGAAGCCTTGACAGCCATGGGGGTCGAGGGCCGGGTTCGGGTCGTAAACGCCGCGATCGGCGGCGGCTTCGGGTCGAAGCTCGACACCTATGCCCACGAGTACATCGCGATCCTCCTCGCGCACCGGACGCGAAAGCCGGTGAAGATCGTCTTCGACCGCGAGCAGGAGTTCTTCGCGACCTCGCCGAGACAGCCCGCGCGGATCCGCGTGCGCCAGGGCTGCGACGCCGACGGCAGATTGACCTTCCGGGCGATCTCCATGGTGCTCGACAACGGGGCGCACACCTCTTGGGGCGCGACGACCCCGAACGTGATGCTCCTGCCCGCTACGAGTCTCTACCGCGTCGCAAACGTGAGCTTCGAGGCCACGTGCGTGTTCACGAACAACACTTATGCCCAGGCCATGCGGGGGTACGGCAACCCCCAGGTGACGTTCGCGATCGAAGCGAACCTCGACGAACTCGCGGCCAAGGCGGGCATCGATCCCCTGGAGATGCGCCGGCGGAACCTCAACCTCCCGGGAGAGACCACGCCCCAGGGTGCCCGGATCACCACCTGCGGGCACGCGGAGTGTCTCGCCGCGGTCGAGAAAGGATTGGGCTGGAGCGGCGCTCAGGAGGGTCCCCGGGAGGTCCGGGGGCGGAAGGCCCGCGGCCGGGGCTTGGCCAGCATGATGCACGTGGGCGGCGGCGCGAAGATCTACAAGTCGGACGGCTGCGGGACCTTCATCAACGTGGACGACTACGGGAAGGTGCAGGTCTTCACGGGCTCCATGGACATCGGTCAGGGGCTCGACACGATCCTGAGCCAGATCGTCGGGGAGACGCTCGGCATCGACGTCGGCGACATCACGGTGGTGGCCGGTGACACCGACACCTGCCCCTGGGACGCGGGAGTGCACGCTTCCCGTTCCTCCTTCGTGGCGGGCAACTCCGCCCTGGGAGCCGCGAAGATCATCCGTGAGCAGATCCTGGCGTTCGCGGAACAGGAGCTCGAGGCTCCCAGGGAGCTCCTCGAGCTTCGAGGCGGGAAGGTGTTCTGCCTCGAGGACCCATCGAAGTCGATGCCCTTCGCGAAGGTCGTTCGCAAGGCGCACTTCTCGACCTCTGGAAACAGGATGTTCGCGGCCGCTCATTACTTCGAACCGGCGAACGAGCCGCTCGACAAGGACTTGAGAGGAAACAACTCGTGCGCCTACGTCTGGGGATGCCACGGCGTCGAGGTCGAGGTAGATACCGAGACCGGCCACGTCGAGATCGTCAAGTATGTTGCCGCCCACGACGTGGGCAAAGCCCTGAATCCTCTTCTCCTGAAGGGACAGCTCTACGGAGCCGTGTTGCAGGGGATCGGCTTCTCGCTCTCCGAGGAGATGATCTTTGATGCGGGGAGGCTCCTGAACCCCAACTTCAGAGACTACAAGATCCTGACGGCCATGGACGCGCTGTCCGTGGAGACCGTGATCATCGAGACGAACGACGAACAGGGGCCCTTTGGCGCCAAGGGAATCGGAGAGCCCGGTCTCGTGCCTACGGCGCCGGCGATCGCCAACGCAGTGTACGACGCGGTGGGGATCCGCCTGAACAAGCTCCCGATGAAGCCCGAAGCCGTGCTCGAGGCCCTCCTGCGCCGCCGGGCCGGAGAGGGCGCGAGGACTGATCCGTAATTCAATCGCAGACTTGCATGAGAGCTCGGAGATCGGTCGTCACCACGGAGGACACGGAGGGCACAGAGGAAGACCTTAGAACCAAGGACCTGTTTTCTCTGTACTACTAACCTCCAGCTTCCCGAAATTGCATCAAGATTCTCATGCTGCGAGGTCCAAACGTTTAGTGACTGGAACATGTTGCGTATTGATGATCGCCGTCACGACTCGGCGTCCTTTGGCCGTGAGAACGTAGCGATGAGAGTGGGGCATCTTCCTGATAATGCCATGGGCCCGCAGGAGCCGTAGGCGATGGGTAGTT
>JACRCS010000380.1 GCA_016218905.1 Deltaproteobacteria bacterium | reverse complement strand
AGCCCGGCGACCCGGCTCACCGCCGAAGAAGACGCTTTCTTCCGGACCCTGGAGGCAGAGCGCAGGACCCTGGAATCCCCCTAGAGCGCGGCACCTCCATGCAGTGTTGACCGGGTGCATTACGTATTCGTTCCAATCAGGCCCCGGACGGGCAACGCCGGCTTGCGAGGACGATGTCGGTTGTCTCCACGTGGGATTGGCGCAGGGTTTCGGGCCGTGTTGGCACGTCTGCCCAGCCCGAAATCCCTCGATCGGTGGATCGACCGTCCTCGACGGCGCCACCGCTGCCCGTCCGGGACGAATGCGTAATGCTCCCTGTTGACCCGACACCTCGCGGGGACCACCTCCAGAGGGACACTTCATTGCCGCCAGATCCTCCGGAACGCCTCGTCCAGGAACCGGGCGGTCTCCGAGACGAGCACCTCCCCGTCGGCCAACTCCGGGTCGTTGTGGTCCACCCCGGGCACGAGAACGAAGCGCTTCGCGACGACGGGGGCGGCGTCGAAGAGAGTGCGGCTCTGGCCCGCGGGGATGATGCGGTCCCCACCGCCGGCCACCACGAGCAAGGGGCAGGCGAGGCTCCGAATCCGCTCCAGGGAGGAGTACCGGTCCCGCAAGAGGAGCCTCACGGGGAGCAGGGGGTAGTGAACCCTCCCCACGTCGGACAGCGACGTAAAGGGGGACCGAAGGATCAGCGCCGCAGGCGCGTTCTCCGCGGCGACGGCCAAGGCAACGGCGGCGCCGAGCGACTCGCCGAACAGTGCGATCGGGGCGATGTCGCCTCGGTGCTCGAGGTACGAACGAGCGGCTCGGGCATCCCGCAGGAGCCCTTCCTCCGTCGGCCTGCCGGGGCTGCCTCCGTAGCCTCGGTAGTCGAACAGAAGCACAGCGAACCCGCGGTGGGCCAGCGCCTCGGCCAGGGGGGCGCGATGGCCTCGGTGTCCGGCATTTCCATTGAGCACGAGCAGCGCCCCCAGGGCGCGCCCGGTGGCCGCCGGCACGAACCAGCCGTTCAGGGTGAGACCGTCGTCCGTTTGGAAGCGAACGTCTTCGGCGCGGGGGAGGACGTCGCCGGCCCGCGGGACCGGGCCGGGATCGGGAAAGTAGATGAGCCTTCGCTGGAAGCCCCACATCAGGGCCACGAGGGCGACGGACAGGATCCCGAGGGTGGCGGGGAGCGTCATCGGGCTCTTCAGGACCCCGTCCTACGGCCCCTCGGCGGCCGCCTCCGCCGGAGCCACGAACTCGATGCCCATGCCCGCGGCCCTCTCGGGGCTCTCCGGGTCCAGCGCTCGCCGCACCCAGCGCACGCGCCCGTGAACCCGCAACTCCCCGTGGGCGGCCGAAAAGATGAGGTTCACGGGCGAGCCGAGCTCGGGCGGCCGGCCGGTGATCACGAACGCCCCGCCCGCGGAGATGTCCGCGGTGAGGGCCTGAATCGCGCCGGGGTCCACCCGGACGCGGCGCCGCAGGGCCCGTCGCTTCCCACCGCGCCGCTCGGCGTCTTCCCCTACGGGCTGGCCGGGCATGAGCTTCTCCAAACCCTCTCCCATCCCGCACTCCTCCTGTCGCCGCGGGAGCGGTGCAGCGCTCACTTCGGGCTCTTGGGCAGCCTTGTCAGGTGGTTCTCGAGCTCCTGGAGCTTCGCCGGAAGGAAGCCGAACCAATCGGCTCCGATGCACCGATCGGGATCGACGCGGATGTTCGTGGGGAGTTGAGTGACGCGATAGAGATCCTTGACTTTTCGCTCCACGTCCCACAGCACCGGGAGAGTGCCAGAGCCGGCCGAGTGAAGAAACCCAACGACGTCCTTCTTGTCGCGGTCGAGCGAGACGAGGACGACCTGAAAGCCGCGGTCCTGGAACCGTTCGGCGAGAGACCGGAGGTTTGGGATCTCCTCTTTGCACGGCCTGCACCACGTGGCGAAAAACGATAGGAGCGTCGTCTTGCCCGGGTAGAGGTCGGCCGAGCTGACGACCTTGGCCTGGTCTCGCAGCTCCCGAAGCGCAAACGGAGGAGCGTTCTTCCCGGGCGCGCACTCGGCTCCGGCGCCGCCGCCCAGCGCCAGGAACGAGACACCGGCGAGGAGCGTCACCGAGGCCCTGCTCATCCTACCGCTGCTGGACGGAGCGGCCGGCGCGAGCCGAGTCTCGGGCGCCCCACGATTCATCCGGGGTCTCCTGCTAATGCTGAGTGGACAGCATCTTCAGCGCTTCGTCTTCCATCGCCTGTGACCAGAACACCGTCCACTTGTCGTTCTTCATGGCTTCGAGGGACATCGCGTTGATCGCCTTGTACTTGCCGTCCATCGTACCCTTGATTCGAACCTTCTCCGTAAGGTGCCTCGCCATGACGGCCCTGTCTACGTTCGGGACCAGAAAGTACTCTCCGTCGCTCTTCATGACCACGAACGCCCTTTCGGCGGCGACGATCGGATCTTCCTTGTCAGCCGGGCAAGCCTTGCCAAGAACGGCACACATGTAACCGGTCACCGTACCTTCGATGGTGACATCTTCTGCCAAGACCGGAACCGCGGACAGCGCCATGACACACGTGATCAGCACAACCATCCATTTGTTCTTCATCGTTGTCTCCTTTCGAGAGGAAAGTAAGCCCTGCCGAAGGCCTTCCTTGGCGTCTGCTCCCAGGCCACCGACACCCGAGAGTGATGACCTCTTGATCCCTTCTCGTCGCCTTCCTCCTTTCCGTCAGCTCCGGGTCAGGTTGCTTCTCGGTTGCGCATCCCTCGTCCGTCCGATTCTTTCTTCCGGGCTCCGTGATCCCTCGTCCCACTTATTTCTTGCCTACTTCTTCCAATGCCTTGGCCAGATCCTCGAGGGGTGGCCGTTGATTGATGTCATGTATATCTATATAGCGGATGATTCCGCTCTTATCGATTACAAATAGAGCGCGTTCACTGACGCCTTCAGAGCGAAGTACTCCATACTTGGCCGCCGTGGCGCCGTGAGGGAAGAAGTCAGAAAGGACGGGAAACCAAAGCTTTTCTTCCGGGTTGCACATCTGCTTCGTCCACGAATAGAGCGTTGGAATGTTGTCGACGGTTATCCCTAACAGAATCGCGTCGTTCTTGTCGAAAAGATCTTTGGATATGTTATAACCCGGCCACTGACCGGAACACACCGGGGTCCAAGCCGCAGGGACGAAAGAAATCACGACGTTCTTCTTGCCCAGATATTGACTCAGCGACACCTTGCCGCCGCTAACCGCCGGGAGCGTGAAGTCT
>JACRCS010000373.1 GCA_016218905.1 Deltaproteobacteria bacterium | reverse complement strand
GGCGATCGCCTCGGGCGTGAGGCTCGGGATCTTCTTGGCGACGATCTTGTGGGCCTCCTGCGGGTTCTGCTGCGCGTACTCGCCTGCCTCGCTGAGGGCCTTCAGGAAGTTCTTGATCGTATCCGGGTTCTTCTCCGCGAACGACCTCGGCACCGTGATGAAGAGCTTGGACGAGTAGACGCCAAGCTGGGCCGACGAGCCGAGGATGTGCACCTTGCTTCCGCTCACCTCCAACGCCTTCGACGGCCACGGTTCCCAGTAGAAGAAGGCGGAGATGTCGCCCTTGTCGAGGAGCGGCACGGACTCGGGCGGCGGCACGTTCACGTAGTTGACCTTCGACCTGTCGACCCCGTTCTTCTCGAAGTACTTGTCGAAGCAGTAGTCCGTCACCGATCCGAGCGCCGAGCCGATCTTCTTCCCGATGAAGTCCTGCGGCTTCTTGATGTCCGCCCGCGCCGTCAGCTTGATCGTATGAGGCGCGACGCAGGAGACGCCGACGATGATGACGTCGGGGTTCTTGTCGATGGCGAGGATGTCCGGGTACTCGGCGCTCGATTGCGCCTGGAGCTCGCCCGCCATGAGGGCGTCGAGGGCCTCTCCCCCGCGGGAGAAGAGTTTCAGCTCCGCGTCCACCCCGTGCTTCTTGAAGAGACCGAGCGACTCGGCGACGTAGTAGGTCGTGTAGACCGGGTCGATCCCGGTCCCGATCCGGAGCTTCTGGTCGGCCCGGGCGGGGGCGGCGAGGCTCGAGAGCAGGAAGGCGGCGGCGAGGGCGGCGGCGAACGATCTTCTCATGGAGTCTCCTTTCATTTCTCTTGGAAGAAAAAGAGGTACTGCTTGGCGAACCGCTGGATCGAGAGTCGGAA
Organism: Deltaproteobacteria bacterium; assembly: GCA_016218905.1. The sequence goes on along the minus strand of JACRCS010000373.1, from coordinate 9,978 downwards.
GAGCGCGTCCACGACGAAGCCGAGGATTCCCAGGGCGACGATCCCGACGAAGATCCTCTCCGTCTGCATGAACAGCCGCGACGTGAAGATGAGGAAGCCGAGCCCCTTGTCGGCGGCGATCATCTCGGCCGAGACGATGGTCATGAAGGAGTTCCCCATGGCGAGGCGCATGCCCGTCAGGAGGAAGGGGATGGTCGAGGGGAGGATCACCCGGGTGAAGATCCGGAGGCGGTTCGCGCCGAGGCACCGGGCCGCCTGCTGGTGGAGGGGATTGACGCTCGTCACCCCCGCGATGGTGTTGACGGTGACGATGAAGACCGTCGTGTAGACGATCAGGACGACCTTGGCCGTCTCCCCCATCCCGAACCAGATCAGGGAGAGGGTCACGAAGGCGATCGGCGGGATGAAGCGGAAGAACTGGATGTAGGGATTGAGGACGTTCCGGACGAACCGGAAGTCTCCCATCAGGAGGCCCAGCGGGATCCCCACGGCGCTGCCGATGCTCCAGCCGGCGAGGATCCGGAGGAAGCTCACCCGCAGGTGTCCCCAGAGGCTCCCGTCCGCGATCATGTCCCGGAACGCCCGTAGGACCAAGGTGGGCGAGGGGAAGAAGAGGGGCGTCGTCCGGAGCGAGAGGGTATACCAGACGCCGAGGAAGAGGACCGCCGACAGCGCGTAGGCGAAGGGGACGCTCCGGGTCAGCTTCATGGCGCGCACCCTTCGGACGCCGGGGCGGCCTCGCAGCGCTCCGGCATTCCCTTCAGTACGTGGAGGATCGACCGCTTGATCTCCAGGTACTCGAGGGAGGCGACGATGTCGTAGTCCCGCGGGCGCGGGAGCCTGACGTCGATCTCCTTCACCACCCGGCCCGGGTTGCAGGACATGACGAAGATCCGGTCGCCGAGGAAGATCGCTTCGTCGATGTCGTGGGTGATGAAGAGGATCGTCGCACGGACCTTCTCCCACACGTCCAGCAGGAGGACCTGCATGGCGGCCCGGGTCTGGGCGTCGAGCTTCCCGAAGGGCTCGTCCATGAGCAGGATGTCGGGGCGGTTCACGAGGACCCGGGCGATGGAGACCCGCTGCTGCATGCCCCCGGAGAGCTGGTGGGGGTAGTGGTGCTCGAACCCGCGGAGCCCGATGAGGTCGATGTACTGCTGCGCGGCGGAGAGGCTCTCCGAAGGCTCCCTCCCGAGCATCTGCGGCCCGAAGAGGATGTTCTGGAGCACCGTCCGCCAGGGGAAGAGGCCGTGCTCCTGGAAGACGACGCCCCGGTCCGGGCCCGGCCTCTCGATGCGCCGGCCGTTCACCGCCACCTCCCCCCGGCTCGGCTCCTGGAACCCGGCGAGGATGTTCAGCACGGTGGTCTTCCCGCATCCGCTCGGGCCCAGGAGGCAGAGGATCTCGCCGTCCCGGATGCCGAAGGTGACGTCCTTCAGGACCTCCCGGGCCTCTCGCGACTTCTCGGAGGGCCCGAAGGTCTTGCAGAGGCCCTTCACCTCGATCTTCGCGGTCGCCATGGCTCTTCTATCCGTTCACGACGCTTCGAAGCGGCAGCCCCAGGATCGCTCGCCGGCACGCTTCCGCCCCCTTGACGCGCATCTCTTCGACGCCGGCCTCGGAGTAGAAGGCGGCGTGGGGCGTAACGAGCACGCGGTGGTGCGCCGGGTGTTCGGGATCCCGCCAGACCTTCACGAGGGGGTCGTCCAGGGGCGGTTCCCGCGGAAAGACGTCCACGCCCGCGCCGGCCAGGTGCCCGGAAGCGATCGCCTCGGCCACCGCCGCGGTGTCGAGGACCTCCCCCCGAGCCGTGTTGACGACGTAGGAGCCCTCGGGCATGCGGGCGAGGGCCGCCTCGTCGACCAGGTGCCGGGTCTCCGGGGTGAGGGGGCAGTGGAGGCTCACGATCCGGGAGCGGGTCAGGAGCTCCTCCAGCGACTCGACCCGGGTGATCCCGAGCGCCTTGTCGAAACCGTCGGGCTTGTACGGGTCGTAGAAGAGGACCTCCATCCCGAACGCCTTCGCCCGGAGGGCGGCCGCCGTGCCGATCCGGCCGAGGCCCACGACACCGAAGGACTGACCCCGCAGCCGTTGGAGGGGAGCGACCTGGGAGTGGCTCCACGGGCCCTCTCCGGCGCGCAGCCGGGAGTTCAGGCAGGCGACGCCGCGCGCCAGGGCGAGGGCCATCCCCACGGCCGAGTCCGCGACCTCCTCGGACCCGTAGTCGGGCACGTTCGCCACCGGGATGCCCCTCTGCCGCGCGAAGGCGTGGTCGACGTTGTCGAAGCCGACGCCGCACCGGACGATGAGGCGGCACCGGTCGAGCCGGTCGATCGTCCGCCGGGAGAGGCGGATCGTGTGGTAGACCATCAGCGCGTCGGCGTCCTCGACCCGTCCGACGAGCTCCTCCTCCGTGCGCGCGCCGCAGGCGGAGACCTCGGCGACGTCGGAGAGGACCTCCCGCTCCCGCTCCAGGCTTCCGGTCAGGAAGTCCGTGATCACCACCCGGTGCTCGCTCATCCGCGCCTTCCTCTATGAATCCCGCAGGAACAGACCCACGTACCGGACGTCCCGCTCGACCCGGATCCAGTGGGGGTAGTGGGCGTCGTAGAAGATCGCGTCGCCTCCCTCCACGCGGTACTCCTTGTCTCCGACCCCGATCACGGCCGCGCCTTCGGTCAGGAGGGCCCACTCGAAGCCGCGGTTCGTGTGCGCGTCGATGACGGTGCCTGCCTTGAGCTCCGCGTGGGTGATCACGATCCGCTCAGAGATGAGGCCTTGGGGCGCGACCACGCGGATGCCCTGGGCCGGGTCGAAGAGGCTCTCCTGGTCGCCGTTCCGGAGCACGACGACCTTGGCGTCCCCCTCCCGGATGAGGGACTCCACGGGCCGCTTCAGGTGGTACGAGATCTCCGCCAGGGTGACGATCGAGGGGGAGGTGACCCCCGTCTCGATCCGCTGGAGCGTCATCTTGCTGACGCCCACGCGCCGGGCCAGGGCGTCGAGGGAGAGCCCCAGCCGGGTCCTCTCCGTGCGGATTCGGGCGCCGAGGCCCTCGAGGGTCCCCCGGTGGCGTTCCGCCTGGGAAGGCGCTCCCCGGGGCCTAGGCACGGGAGAGGTCCGCGTCCGGTTGGAGCCTCAGGAAGAGCTCCCTCACGTCGGGAAGCTCCTCCACCCGGGCCGCGGACCGGAGGAAGCCCCGGGCCTTCTCCGGACCGAGGGTCGGCTCCGCGAGGCCCAGGAACTTCCGTTCGACCTCGCCGGGAGTCAAGGGAGCGTGAGGGTCTCCGCGGCAGCAGAGGACCTCCTCGGCGAGGGTCCGCCCGTCCTTCAGCCGGAGCTCCACGCGCGCCGGACTGCACGCCGGCCGCAGCGCCTCGTACTCCGGCCGGGCCGCGACGGCGACCCGCTCCGCCAGCGAGACCACGGCGGGATCGTCCACGCACTCGTCGGTCAGTACGGCGCGATCGAGCTCTCCGAAGCAGAGCCGGGCCGCCAGGAGGTATGGGATGGAGAAGCGCAACGCGTCGGCGTTTCGCGGGATGCCGGTCGCGTGCGCCGCCGCGTCATAGGTGGTGACGTCCAGCCGCTCGATCTCTTCGGGCCGGACCGACCCGCTTTCGAGGAGCCTCTCCAGCGCGTCGACGGCGGGGTGGGTGAAACGGCAGGAGGGGTAGTGCTTCAGGTAGCCCGAGGCGATCGCGTAGTCCGAGCCGAGGTCCCGCGTCAGCTCCTCCCACGCCAGGGAGTCGGAGACGAACTTCGAGAAGGTGACCGAGAAGCTCGCGGGATCGGCGCGCAGGCCGGAGTCGTGGAAGACGTTGGCCAGGACGCCGAGGTGGTTGGCCAGGGCGGCGAAGGTCGCCGCCGCGGAGTAGCCGGAGAAGGAGTTGCGGACGTAGGGCGAGATACAGAAGCCGGCGGCGAGGTTCGCCACCTCCGCGAGCTCTTCCGCGCTCCGGGAGAGCACGCGGCCGACGCCCAGGGCCGCCCCCACCGTCCCCCACGTGCCGCTGGGGTGGAATCCCTTGCGCAGGTTACAGGCCCGGCTGACCCGGGCCGCCGCCTCGTAGCCGAGCGCGATGCCGGCGAGGAGCGTCTCTCCCGAGCTCCTCCTCGCATCGCTCACCGCGGCGATCGCGGGGAGGAGCTGGATGGCGGGGTGGCCCTTCGCGCGGGAGTTTCCTTCCTCGAATTCCAGGGTGGAGCCGGCGAGCCCGTTCAGCAGGGCGGCGTCCTGGGGGGCGTAACGGCCGGTCCGGCCGAAGCGGGCGCTTCCGCCGGGGACCTGCGAGAACCCCTCGCCGAGGGCGCCGATCTCCGCCGCGCCGGAGCCGCCGACGATCACGCCGGCCGTGTCGACGAGCACGGTCCGGGCGCGTTCCCACGCGGCGCTCGGGATCGCGGCCGCGGGAGTGTCGGAGACGAACTCGCACAGGCGGAGCAACGGTTCGGAGGACGTCGTGCACCTCCTCTCGGCTGGCCCAAGGCTGGTACGAGCGTATCAGTTGAGGGACGAGACCGTCAACCGCCGTTTTGGAAGCTTCGCCGGGAGATACCAGTCCTCGGCGGGAATCGGTCGCGGGTGTCGGACGAAATTGCAGAAAAACGGCTGTTCGCGCCGGGACGGCCCGCGGTCAGACCGAGGCGAGGGCGGCCTCGAGATCAGCCAGGAGGTCCTCGACGTCTTCGACGCCGACGGAGAGGCGGACGAAATTGTCGCTGATCCCGAGCTCGGCCCGCACTTCGGCGGGGACCGAATGGTGGGTCATGAGGGCGGGGTGCTCGATGAGGCTCTCGACCCCGCCGAGGCTCTCGGCGAGGGCGAAGAGCCGGCACGCCTCCAGGAAGCGCCGCGCCTCGTCGAGCCCTCCCCGGAGGTAGAAGGAGACCATCCCGCCGAAGTCCCGCATCTGCCTCCGGGCGAGGTCGTGGTGCGGATGGCTCGAGAGGCCGGGGTAGAGGACGCGCTCCACCTTGGGGTGGGCCTCGAGCCACGCGGCGATCCGGGCCGCGTTGGCGCAATGGCGCTCCATCCGGAGGTGGAGCGTTTTGAGGCCCCGGAGGACGAGGAAGGAGTCGAAGGGGCCGGCGACCCCGCCGACCGCGTTCTGGAGGAACGCGAGCCGCTCTCCGAGCTCGCCGTCGGCGACGATCAGGAGTCCCCCGACCACGTCCGAGTGCCCGTTCAGGTACTTGGTCGTGGAGTGGAGGACGGCGTGGAAGCCGAGCTCCAGGGGCCTCTGCAGCCACGGCGTCGCGAAGGTGTTGTCCATGACCGCCAGCAGGCCGTGGGTCTCGGCGAAAGCGGCCACCCGCCGGAGGTCGACGACCTTCAGGAGCGGGTTCGTCGGGCTCTCGACCCAGACCATGCGCGTCTCGGGCCGGAGCGCCCCGTCCAACGCGCCCGGTCGGTCCGGGTCGATGTAGGTGAAGTCGAGGCCGGCGGAGCGCTTCCGGACGCGCTCGAAGAGCCGCCGGCTCCCGCCGTAGAGGTCGTCCACCGCGATGACGTGGTTGCCGGGCTCCAGGAGCTCGAGGAGCGTCGCGGCCGCGGCCATCCCGGAAGCGAAGGCGAACCCCCGCGTCCCTCCCTCCAGGTCCGCCGCGCACCGCTCCAGGGCGAACCGGGTGGGGTTCTGGGTGCGGGAGTACTCGAAGCCCTTGTGGACTCCGGGGCTCTCCTGGACGTACGTCGAGGTCGCGTAGATCGGAGTCATCACCGCGCCGGTGGATGGGTCCGGCGCCTGCCCGGCGTGGATGGCGCGGGTGCCGAACCCGTGGGGGGTCTTAGCCCCGGGGCGCACGTTCCCCCTCCAGGACGGCATCCAGGAGCCCCTTCTCCCGGAGCCAGTCGTCGTTGTACATCCTCGAGAGATAGCGGTCGCCGGTGTCGGCGGCGAAGGTGACGACGCGCTTGGGCTTCGTCTGCTCCCGGCAGTAGCGCAACGCCGCGGCGAGGAGGGTCCCGGTCGTGGACCCGCCGAGAACGCCCTGCCGGTGGAGAAGCGCCCGGGCCGTCCAGAAGGACTCGGCGTCCGGGATCGAGTAGGCGGCGCGGATGGACGAGAGGTCGCAGATCGAGGGGACGAAGTCCTCGCCGATCCCCTCGACGAGCCAGCTCCCGGCCCTCCGGAGCTTCCCCGTCTTCACGTAATGGACGAGGACCGAGCCCACCGGGTCCGCGAGCACGAAGTCCATCTCGGGCGCCGCCCGGCGGAAGAAGGCGCTGAGGCCGGTGATCGTTCCGCTGCTCCCGATCCCGAGGACGATCGCGTCGATCTGGTGGCCCATCTGGGCCCAGAGCTCGGGGCCGGTGCTGAGCTCGTGGGCTTTGGGGTTGTCCGGGTTTCCGAACTGGTTGACGAAGTAGGCGCCCCTCTCGGTTGCGATCCGCTGGGCCAGGTCCTGGTAGTAATCGGGGTGACCCTTGCCGACGTCGGAACGGGTCATCACGACCTCGGCGCCCATGGCCCGGCAGCAGCGGACCTTCTCGGGGCTCATCTTGTCCGGGATGACGAGGAGGAGCCGATAACCCTTCTGCTTCGCCACCAGGGCGAGGCCCAACCCCGTGTTCCCGGCCGTCGCCTCGACGAGCAGGTCCCCGGGCCGGATGTCGCCCCGCTTCTCCGCCCCCTCGATCATGAAGAGCGCGATCCGGTCCTTGACCGAGCCGCCCGGGTTCATCAGCTCGAGCTTGAGGAAGATCCGGCACGGCCCCGTATCGAAGCCGGTCACCTCGACGACGGGAGTCTGCCCGATGAGATCCAGGATGTTCCCGCAGCTCTCCACGCTAGCTCCCAGAACTGATGACTGAGGACTGATGACTGAGAACCGTATCAGTGCTCGTGCTCATGGTCGTGTTTGCGCTTCGGCAGGACGTGCTCCACCGGGGGAACGGAGCGGACGAAGGCGGCGACGGCGAGCCGGTCGGCGTCGGTGAGGCGGCTCGTCGAGTTCTTGACGACCTCGCCCATGGCTCCTCCCGCAAAGTCCCCGTCCGGCATCATCCCGGTCTTGAGGACGTCGACCAGGTCCCCCTCGGACCACTTGCCGATCCCCGTCTTCTTGTCGGGAGTGATGTTGGGGACGACTTCGCCGCCGGGACCCACGGGGTTTCCGGCGAGGAACATGCCCTTCTCGAACCCGCCGAGGGAGTTCCTCGGCGTGTGGCACTCCCCGCAGTGGGAGACCGCCCGGACGATGTACCGGCCGCGATTCAGCCTGGGATTGAGACCAGGGTCGGGCTCGAGGGGACCGGACCTGAAGTAGAGGATCTTCCAGAAGCGGACGACCGGGCGCCACGAGTAGGGGAACTTCAGGTCGTGCTTCCGGTTCTGCGCCGCGACGGGAGCGAGCGACCGGAGGTAGGCCCAGAGGTCGCCGACGTCCGCGTCCGTCATTCCGGTGAACGCGGGGTAAGGGAAGGCGGGAAAGTAGTTGCTGCCCTGCGGCGACACGCCCTTTCGGAGAGCGCGCCGGAAGTCCTCCTCGCTCCAGCGGCCGAGCCCGTGCTGCGGGTCGGGGGTGATGTTCGGCCCGTAGAAGGTCCCGAAGGGCGTCTTCAGGGCCCGACCTCCAGCCAGCGGCGTTCCCTTGTGCTCGACGTCGGTGTGGCAGCCGAGGCAACCGGCGGCCTGAAAGACGTACTGCCCCCGGCGCACGGACTCAGACGCCGCATTCGGAGCCTGGGCGGCGGCCGCGTGGGCCGCCGCCGCCAGGAGCGCGAGAGCGAGGGGCGCGAGTCGCGCCACGGGCGCTTACTGTTTCGTCTTGCGGAAGTTGTCGTGACAGTTCTTGCAGGCCTTACCCACCTCGGCGAGGGCCGGGCCCAAGGCGTCGGGCTTGTCGGACTTGGCCGCAGCCGTGAGCTTCGGCACCGCGGTGGCGAGGGCCTGGTAGGCCTGGTTGAACTCCGCGGGCTTGTCCCAGATCGCCGGCAGGGCGTCCGTCTCGCCGGTCTTCGACTCGGGCGGGAAGACGTCGGCGGCGGTCTTGACCGTGAGCTCCAGGGACTGGGCGTGGGCGGTGACGTGCCCCTTGTTGGCGAAGTCACCCTTGGACAGGGCCATGAGGTTCGCCAGATGGGCACCCTGGGCCCTCATGGTGTTTTGCCGGTACTTGATCGCCGCGGCCGGGTCCGCGCCCGAGGAGAGGACCGGGAGGGCCAGCAGGACGAGGGCCAGGGGGAGACCGTGACGGACTTTCATCGTGCATCTCCTTGCAGTGAGGAAGTTGGCGCCGCAAAGGCTAGCCCAGATCAAGCTTCCGTCAATTCGCCCCCTCAAAGCGCGGTATTCGCGGCGCCGTATTCTCCGGGCGCGGGGACACAAAGTTGCCGCGCCCGCGCACGCTGGTCCCGGCCTTTACCGTTGACTTCCCTCTTGCCCGCGGACTAGCGTGAGCCCCGTTCTCCGGGAGGACTCATGGGGACTCGACCCGCGCAGAAACCTCAGGCGCCGGAACCGACGCAAACCGTCGGCCCGGCGCCTTTTTTTCGTCGAATTCCGGGGGGGCAGTTCTGGTCAGGGGCTGCCCGAGATTATCGGGCTAGGCGGATGCCCGCGTTAAGCGGGATATGCGGGCGCCCTCCTAATATCCGTTACACGTGAAGAGCGAATACCTGACGCCGCGAATTGAGGGAGGTACGGCCATGCTACCGGAAGTAGCCTTGGGAGGGATTCTAGGATTCCTCGCCAAAGAGGCTGTCGATCTCTGGAAAATGCACGCCAAGGACAGGATCGAAAGAAGGCGCTCCTACCACGAGAGGAAGCTCGACGTCACGATCGCCGCGACGAAGACATTACGGGCAACCGCCATACAACTGCACAATTGCGCCCTCAGCCTGCGGCTGCTTCAGCGCCAGCGTGAGTCGGGCCACCTCGAAGGGCTGGAATCGGCAACAGAAATATTTATCGAGGAATATAGGGAGATGCATCGGAGGGCGAAAGAATTCCCGCACGAGGTCTCTCTCTTCTATGATCTCCCTTCATTCGATGCGGTGTTTGGCGAGTTCAATCAAATGCTCGCGGATGCGGTGTCGAGGCCCACAGTCATAGTACCAGACGGGGGCACAGAAACAGCGGCGGAATTGAAGGCCATCCTTAGTCAAGCAGAAGCCGGCTTCGACAATCTCGTGGGCTTTGCTTCCAAGCTGGAAACGAAGGAACGACTGATGGAAAGGTGCATCAGAGAGATCACCGCCCGGTTCCGAGAGGCAGGATAGGACGTGTAACAACAGTTTCCACTCGGACCGGCGAGCATACTGCGTGCTTCGCTTCGCTCTCCTTGCAGCGGCGCCGCCGGCCGGTGAAACTAGCGTTAGCGCCAATAGAGGAAGGATCGGATATGATGGACGCGAAGTGAACAAATCGGGATTTCCGCTGCAAATTGGCCTTGCGCATCTAGTAGTACGTTCGGGGAACCTTAACTTGTTAACTTGTTACCTCGTGGATCTTCAGGAGCGTTGTCTCGGGCATTGACTCGGAGTGGGGGAGGGAGGGGACACGTCCTTGCTTTATTGCCTCTTTAGCCCTTGTGGCCGACGCCGGGCCGCTGAACGGGACCGTCTCCTGCCGTCAGTGAGCGCCTTCTTCTCCCGTCGCCTGAAGGTGGCCCGAATGACGATGACACAGCTGGGGCGGCTATGCGGTGTGAGCGCGGGTCGGTGAGTCGCTCGATCGAAAGGAAACGGAACGGGAGAGGTCCGACGAAAAGGTAAAAAGGCAGGAGCGTCCCCGCCGGTCCCCCATGCGTCGATAGCAGTGGGCAGAGATGAACAGAGCTGATTTTCAGCACATAGCCAAGATCCGGGTCAACGAGGCAAGGGCGCTTCTTCTTCACGGCCGGAGAGAATTGACCCCGGGGTGCCGGTCAAAACTGACCCCTGAGTATGATTGAGGTTTGGAGGCGAGCGGAGTATTGATCGCCTGGTCTCCAGATAGCAGAAGGCCCGAAGTGCCAGCTTCGGGCCTTCCT
>JACRCS010000389.1 GCA_016218905.1 Deltaproteobacteria bacterium | reverse complement strand
GGTCGTCGAAGTGGACGAGGACGTCGTCCACAACGAAGGGGAGGGGCTCGGACTTCGCCGCGTGCTGCTCGAGCGACGCGAGCCTCAGGGCCAGGTAGACCTGATCACGGGCGCCGTCGCTCATCGCTTCGACCGGAACGCGCGAGCCGTCCGGCCGCACACCGAACAGCACGCGTTCGTCTTTTTCCCCGTAGCCGGCCCGGAGCCGCTCGTAGCGGCCGCGGGTGATCTGGCCGAAGTACTCGCCGGCGCGCCGGAGAATGGGATCCTCGTGCGCTTCGCGGAAGAGTTCGATCTGGTCTCGGAGCATGCGCGCGGCGAGCGCCACCTCCACGTAGTGCTCAGCGGCAGCCCGGATCTCTTCCCGCGCTCCCTGTACGTCCTGGGCGGCGAGCGCCGCCTGCGCTCGCCCGTCCATCTGCTGGAAGGCTCTCTGCTCGTCCCAGACCAACTCGTGCTGAGCGTGGATCTTCTTCTCGAAGTCCTCGATCGAAGAGGCGAGCTCCTCGATCTGCCCGGGCAGGGCGTTCGGGTCGGTTTCGGACGCCGTCCGCTCGAAGGCTTCCCGGTCGGTCCCGAAGGCGAGGCGCTCGATCTCGTTCTCCACCACTTCCAGCCGCGTTTTGGCCGCGCGCACCCGGGTGGACCGCTCCTCCGCGTCGGCAAGGTCTTCGGAGGCTCCGCAACCCGCCTCCTTGCAGAGGGCCTCGAGCGCTTTCGTCGCGACCTCGACGTCTGTTTGGGCGGTCGCGAGGGCTTTCTCGTTCTCGTCGATGTCGGCCCGGTGCGAGTCCCGGAGCGATTTCTCCTTCTCCGCCTGGAGAAACCTCTGATTGAGTTCCAGCGCCGCCGCCACGGGCGGCTGCTCGACGAGGTCCGGCGCGATCCCCTGGCAGAACTCCCGCACGCGCTTTGCGAAAGTCTCGGTGTACCGCGTCATTTCGTCGACGCGATCGGTATCGACCTTGGCCGCATCGAGGGCCTGGAAGCAACGGTCGAGCTGGTCGAGAAAGACGGTGACCTCGGCATCGGACGCGTCGTCCTGCAGCCCGAGCTGTCCCATGGCGTTAGCCCAGCGCTTCCTCCAGCCCTCCAGCTCCTTGCTCGCCGCAGCGGCCTTCTCCCTCTGTTCCCGAAGTTCCTCGCGGAGATCGGGCAGGGACTCCTCGGTTTCTTCCCGCCCGTCGATCTCTTTCCTGATCGAGGTCAGAAGATCCAGCGCACAACCCATGGCGTCGGAGAGTAGGATCGCTCCTTCGGGGGGCGTGGAGCCTTCCGCCTTCATCTCCTGCAGAAGTTCTGCAACGAGCGCGTCCCGTCGCTCCCTCAGTCTGACCCCTTCGCTCTTGGTCTCCTCGAGCGCGGCGTGGTGGGTCTTCACTACCTCGAAGTTCAAGAGCCAGGTCCGCATGTCCCGAGGCGGCAAAGGGGTGATCGCACAGGGCTCCCAGAGCGCGAGCCACTCCTCGCGAAGATCGTCGAGCTTCCGATCGATCTCATCTTCCTCCTCTTTAGCCTCGGCCGCGGCTTCCTCGAGCTTCTTCTGCTCGGTCTTGAGCGAGGTGTAGCGGAGAACCCTGTCGGCCTCGCGGCGCAACTGGTCCGAGAGTTCGTCCGCCGAGTGGACGCTCTCCTCGTACGCATCCGAGAGCGGTTGCCCGGGCGCGAACTCCTCCCGAACCGTGCTCGGAGCCTCGTTCCCGGACCAGGCGGTCAGGACGTGCTGCCAGCCGGCGTCACGGCGGCACCGGGCGCGGAGGACGTCTTCCTCCGTCGGGACCTTTCCCCCGCAGAGCAGGGTCTCAATCTCATCGAGGCAGGTTCGGAGGTCAGTGCGCCGCTTCTTCTGCTCTTCGGCCAGGGTGTCCTGACGCGTCGTGATCTTCGCCCATTCGCCTTCGATCCTCTGCACGGTCTCCGCGAAGGGGACGGGGAGCTCCTGCAGCGCGTCAAGGAACGCCTCGTCACGCGGGCGGGGTTGAAGCCTAGCGATTTCGGCGCGGACCTTCCGCGCCTGATCCTGGAAGAGCCCGCGAGCCTTCTCGATCTCCTCGTCGAGGTCGCCCGCCTTCTGGGCTCGGGCGATGGCGAGCGTCAACGCTTTCGGATGGAGCCTCTCCGAGGTCTCGGCCAGCTCCTTCTCCGCGTCCTCCACCTTGCCTCGGGCCTCGGGGATGCCCTCTTCGGCGATCTTCAACGCTGTCGCGAGGGGGCCTCTCTCTTTTGCGAGCTCGGTCACTCGTGTCCGGAGGCTCTTCAGGGGGCGAAGCGTTTCCGCTTCTTCGAAAGGGAGCTTCGGACGGATGGTCGCCAAGATGTCCTTGGCTCTCATCTGCTGGGTCCTGGCTTTCGCGCCGACGGTGACCACGTCCCGCGAGGCCTCTTGCACGACGCCTACGGCCCTGTGGAGCGCCTCGATCGTCTCCTTCTCGCCAATCAGCGCCTCGGGGGCGTTCAGACGAGCGAGCTTCTCGCGAAGGCCGGTGAGGGCGGCCTGCGCCCGGGTTTCCTCCTGGTGGCCGTCCTGGAGTT
>JACRCS010000388.1 GCA_016218905.1 Deltaproteobacteria bacterium | reverse complement strand
CTTGATCCGAACGAGCGGATCGGAGGAGGCGCAGAGCTCCGTGGCGGTGGAGAGCCGCGACGGCTGTGAGGGACGCGCCATCACGGGCCCTTCGCCCCCTGGCCCTTGGCCGCGGGTAGCCCGGCCGTCGCGGCTCGACCTCGACGCCACGGCCTCGGTTCGGCGGACCCGCTAGACATGGAACGTCTCCAGCTGGGTCCTCAGCGCCTCCGCCTCGTCCGCCAGTCCCTTGGACGCCGCCGAAAGCTCTCCGACCGCGGAGAGATTGGCACGAGAGGCGGCGGCGATCGCGTCCATGGCGTCGACCGCGATGTCTCCGCCCTTCTTCTGCTCCACCGTGGCGTGGGCCACGTGCTGTGTCGTTCTCTCCATCTCGTCGATCGCGCTGAGAATCTGCTGGGACGCCGTCGCCTGCTCCTGCGCGGCGATCGAGACCTCGACGGAGATGTTGGTCATCCGCTCTGCGGCCTCCAGCACGTGCTGGGCGTCGGCGGTCTGCTCCTGCGTGAGGGCCTTCACCTCCCCGACCATCGCGGAGGACTTCTGGAACGCACCCAGCATGCTCTCGAGGATCCGCTGCGTCATCTCCACGGCGCTCGCCGTGTCCATCTGCATCGCCTCGATGACGACGCTGATGTCCGCGGTCGCCGTCGCCGAGCGCTCCGCGAGCTTTCGCACCTCGTTCGCGACGACCGAGAAGCCCCGGCCCGCGTCTCCCGCTCGCGCGGCCTCGATGGCCGCGTTGAGAGCGAGGAGGTTCGACTGGTCGGCGATCGCGTCGATCAGCTTCACGATCTTTCCGATGCCCTGGGAGCGTTCGCCGATCGACCGGATCGTCGTCTGAAGGAGCACGCTCGCGTCCGTCGCTTCGTCGACCATCCGCTTCGAGACGTCGTCGACGGTCTTCATTCGGTCGTCGACGTTCTGGATCGACGCGTTCATCTCGTTCAGGGTCCGGGTCGTCTCCCCGACGACCTTCTTCAGCGCTTCGGAGTAGCTGGACGTGCGGCTGGCGAGGATGCTCATCTGGTGGATGGCGGCCGCGGTCTCGACGGCTCTGGAGGCGAGGCTCTCCGCGCTGTTCGCGACGGCGCCGATCTGGGCGGCCATCTCGACGAGAGCGGCGGACGTCTCCTCGGTCGAAACGGCCTGGGATTCGGTCCCTCGCTGGATGCTGGCAGAGGAGGCGGCGATCTGCTCGGACGAGCTGGCGAGGTGCTCGGACGTCGAGCGGAGACTGAGCAGAAGGCCGTGGAGGGTCTGAACCATCCCCTGAAACGCGACGCCGAACGCGTCGCGCTCGGATCTCGGCGCCGGGGCGGCCGTGAGATCTCCTCCCGCGAGGCGATCGGCGGTGCGTGCCATCTCCGTGAGGTACTCGACCATGCCTCCCATCGCCCGCCCGAGCCGGCCGACCTCGTTCCTGCTGTCGCTGACCTCGATCGGCGTCAGGTCCCCGTGGGAGATCCCTTCGGCCACCTTGGCGAGCTCCAGCAGCGGCCGGGAGACGGAGCGGGCGACGAATTCTCCCAGGAGGAAGACCACGACGACGATGCCAAGGAAGACCAGGAGGAGGTTCCTCGCCATCGCGTGCACCACCGCGAAGGCCTCGCGGGCCTCCTGCCGGACCAGGACGAGGACGTGCTGCCCCGGGTAGGTGGAGAAGCCCTGCTCGGTCACCCACCCCCAGGCATGCTCCGCGCCCGTAACCGGGTCCGGGCCCGAGAGGAAGCCCGACGGCTCCTTCTGAGCTCTGCTGAAGACCTCCGTGCCCTGAATGCTCGTCGTCATGATCAGGGTGCGGTCTTTGGAGCAGAGGATCTTGCCGCTGGCGGGGTCCACGATCAGGATCTCGCCGCTCTCGCCGAATGCCTCCTTTTCCACCAGGTTCTCCGTGAAGAGCCGCCCGTAGTCGACGAGCGCCGAGACCACGCCGACCTCCTGTTCCGTCCGGGGCTCCTTCACGAGCATCGAGAACGCGACCACTGGACGGCGCAAGGCGCGATCGAGGTAGACCGCGGGGGAGAAGTAGGGGTCTCCGAGAAGCCCCTCCTGGAACCAGGCTTCGTCGGAGACATCCGTCGATAGGAGCGCAGGGCTCGACGAGGCCACGATGATGCCCTTCATGTCCGCCAGCACGACGGAGCTGTAGACCGGGCTCCGGTTCTTCGTGATCCGGGCGAGGATCTCGCTCTTGACGCTGGCAGGGGTTCCGGCGGAAGCCAGGAGCGGCCGCGCCTCGGCGAGGTCCACGATGTCGCTGTACCTCTCGAAGAGAGTTCGGGAGATCTTGTCGGCCGCGGACAGCGCGCGGTCTTTGAAGTCGCGCTGGACGAGCGCCTCCAGGGAGTGGCGTGTCTGGACGTAGCTGAACGCGCCGAGCCCGATGAGCGGCACCAGCGCGATCAGGAACCAGAGGATGATCCGCCGTTTCAGGGTACCGGCTGCTTTCGTCATCGCTGGACTGACCCCTCTTCTGCGCTAGCTTCCCACGCCCTTCGCGATCTTCTCGGGATCCACGAGGCCCAGCAGGCCCGTCTCGCTTCGGACCATCCCGCTCAGACACGTCGCCCTGCCGCCCGCTCGTTCCCCGTGCGGCTCCCGCTGCGAGGCGCGCACGTTGACCAGGCCCCTGGCCCTGTCGACGAGGAAGCCCAGAGCCCGCCCTCCCACCTCCACGACGACGATGCGCGCCGCGGGCGTCGGGACGAGCGGCTCCAGCCCGAGGCAGCTGCGGATCTCGACGACCGGGAGAACCGTCCCACGCACGTCCATGATGCCGCGGATGTGCGCGGGCGCGCGCGGAACGGAGCGGATCTCCTCCACGCGCAGGATCTCGCGGACGCCCTCCACGGGAACACCATACTCGTCTTCGTCGAGAGAGAACGTGACGTAGAGGCTCTCGGGATCGGCCGTCTCGCGGGCGCGCTCGCCCTCGCCCGTCTCGGAGACCCAGTCGGCGAACGCCAGCAGATCCGTAGCCGCGCTCGGAGGAATCCCCTTCCGCTCCGTCACGCAGCCTCCCCCGGCCCCGCTTCGCGGGCCTCCGCCTGGTCCGATTCGAGGATCTCCCGTGCATCCAGGATCAGCACGATTCGACCGTCGCCCAGGAG
>JACRCS010000387.1 GCA_016218905.1 Deltaproteobacteria bacterium | reverse complement strand
TCTTCGTCGGAGACGCTGATGCCGGACCGGCTCGCCTCCCTCTCGATGAGCGCGTTCTCGATCATCACCTCGAGAACCTCGCGCGGGGAGGTACGGGCCTGAGACGGGGCCAGGCGGCTGCGGGTCGCCGCGAACTCGTCGAGCTCGCTGCGCGTGATGACGCGGCCGTCGACGACCGCCGCCACCTGATCGACGATGGAGGCCGCCGCGGCGGAGCAGACGGAGAGCAGGCAGGCGAAGGCGGCCGTGGCCGTTCGTGGGCTCATGGGCAGGTCTCGCTGAGGCTCGGGGCCGCGAAAGGAGAAGGCGAAGTGCGGCCAGACCCTAGCACATCGGGCGGGTCGATTCAACCTCGGGGCACGTTTGGGGCGGGGGTGTGGACGATGTGGACGAAGTGGACTTCGTGGACGAGGTGGACGACGTGGACGAGGTGGACGAGGTGGACGAGGTGGACGAGGTGGACGAGGTGGACGAGGTGGACGAGGTGGACGAGGTGGACGAGGTGGACGAGGTGGACGGCCAACGGGTCCACTCAGTCCACTTGGTCCACCTGGGCAGCGTTCAGGTCCGGTTCATGGCGACGCGGTCGCGCGGGCCGATGCGCTCGTAGCTGAAGATGACCGGCCCCACCGGGTTGCTGATCTGCCGGAGGGCGCCGCCGATCCGAACCGAGACGCCGGAGTGGACCTTCTGAGCGAAGATCTTGCCGTTGGTCGCGTCGGAGAGGCTCAAGTCCTGGGCGGCCTTCTCCCACTCGCCGGCGGCCTCTACGAGCCGGTCGCCGGCCCGCTCTTCGGCGAGGCACTGGGCCCGGAGCGCGGCCGCCCACGAGTAGTAGAGGTCCTGGAAGCTGGCCGTGAAGGCGGGGTTTGCCACCGCCACGTCGGTAGCCATGCCGTTGGGAGACCCGAGGACCCCGGCCTCCACCCGCAGCCGGCACGCCACCTGACCGCCGCAGATGCTCGCCTGGGCCGCAAGGGCGAGGACCGCGTCCCGCGCGAGGATCCGGCTCTGGAGGCTGTAGCGTCGCACCAGGACCGTGTGCGCGACGACCCAGGCCCGGTCGAGGAAGGCCGCGGAGACGACGCCGCCTACCTTCACCGGGGCACGGCCGTGGTGGATGATGCCGTCCCGGACGAAGAGGGAGCCCATCACCTCGATGCTCGACCGGACGAGGCCGCCCCTCACCTCGAGATCTCCGAGGATCCGGAGCGGGAACCGGACTTCCAGGTCTCCTTCGACGAGCACCGACCCGGGGAAGACCTCGTTCTGCCACCGCTCGAGCTCCTGCGCCTCCCGGATCCGGAGGAGCGGAACGACCGAAGCCCGGCTCGCGTCGACGCCCCGCATCCGCAGGTGCCCGGCCCGGACGGCCCGCACCACCTGGCCTGCGGGCTCGTCCGAGAGGCGCAGCCCTTCCCCGAGCTGGACGGTGTCCCCGCCGCGCTGGGCGGGGATGTCGGTGCCCGTCACCGACTGGCCCGGCGAGCCGGCCTGGGGCGGGTGGAAGAGGCCGAGGGCCTGGTCTTCCTCCACCCCGGTCAGCACGCTGTCCGGATGCCTCTCGCCCCCCTCCCCGATAGCGGCCAGGAACCCTTCCGGATCGGTGGAGACGCCCGCCGACCACTCCGCCGCCGCGGAGCGCCCGTCGACGGGGTGCCGGCCTTTGGCGATGGGCTCGGCCTCCCGGTACGAGCGCCGCAGGACGGCCAGCCGCACCGCCTGGACGTCGAGGAGGGTAGCGGGGATCCCGTAGGCGCCGATCAGTCGGAAGAGCTCAGGGTCGCGCAGGCGCTGCCCGTGCAGCTTGGGAGGGAAGAGGATGAGATAGGCGGTGAGCCCGTCCGGCGAGAAGCGAACCTTCGCCCTCTCGTCGGCGGAGCCGTCGCCGCTCTCCCGCGCGACCGGGAAGGGGCGGCCCCGCCCGAAGCGGTACGCCTCCCGGACGGCCACCCAATCGATCCAGGCGCCGGAGAGCTGCTGCCGCACGGACCGGACCAAGGCGGAGTAGGGGCCGGGGTGATCTGCGGGGACGACGACGGAGATCACGTCGCCTTCCGTCTGGAATAGGACGGACCCCGCCACCGTCAGGCCGCCTCGGGAAAAGCCGCGGAGCGGCTGCGCTCAGTACTCATCGAGAATCCGTCGGGCCGTCTCGAGCACCTTGTCCTTCTCCACGGGCTTCAGCACGTAGTTCTTGGCACCGAGCCGGATGGCTTCCATGACCTTGGGCTCGAGGCCCACGGCCGAGACCATGACGGCGCGGAAGGCGGGGTCGACCTCCTGAAGGGCTCGGAGCACGGCGATTCCGTCCATCTGGGGCATCACGATGTCGAGGGTGATCAGGTCCGGCAGGACCTCCTCGTAGAGTGCCAGCGCCTCCCGGCCGTTTCGGGCGGTGTGCACCCGGTATCCCTCGGAGAGAAAGATGTCGGCGAGGACCTGGACCATGAACTCGGTGTCGTCCACCACCAGGATGGTTTCCAGGAAGGGTTTGCCGGTCACGCACTCCTCCGCAGGACGGTATCCTTCGACCAGTGAACGTCATTGCGGCTGGGATAGTCCAGGTTGAAATGGAGCCCGCGGCTTTCCCGGCGGCTCATGGCGCATCGGATCATTAAATCGGCAACGAGAGCGAGGTTCCTGAGCTCCAGGAGCGGTTCGGTGACCCGGAAGTGGCGGTAGTAGTCGGTGATCTCCTCGAACAGGAGGTCCATCCTGTGCCGCGCGCGCTCGAGGCGTTTGTTGGTGCGGACGATGCCCACGTAGTTCCACATGAACCGCCGGATTTCGTCCCAGTTCTGCGTGACGACCACCTCGTCGTCGCTGTCGGTGGTCCCGCTGTCGTCCCACGGATCGGGCGCCGGCAGGGCGGCTCGCGAGGCGGGCTCCTCGCGCAGCGCGTCGCGGGCGGCGCCCTCCGAGAAGACGAGCGCCTCCAGGAGGCTGTTGCTCGCCAGGCGGTTCGCCCCGTGGAGCCCCGTGCACGCCACCTCTCCCACGGCGTAGAGCCCACGAATGGTCGTGCGCCCCGCGAGATCGGTGACCACGCCGCCGCAGAGGTAATGGGCGGCGGGCACCACCGGGATCGGTTCGGAGGTGATGTCGATGCCGAACTTCAGGCAACTCTCGTAGATCCCGGGGAAACGCCGGCGCACGAAGTCGGCGGTGCGCTGGGTGATGTCGAGGAGGACGTACTCGTCGCCGCGGCGCTTCATCTCCGCGTCGATGGCCCGGGCAACGATGTCCCGGGGCGCGAGGCAGCCGCGCGGGTCGTAGCGCTCCATGAACGGCTCCCCGGACCGGAGGCGCAGGATGCCGCCCTCGCCTCGGACCGCTTCGCTGATGAGGAAGTTCTTCGCGAAGGGGTGGAAGAGGCAGGTGGGGTGAAACTGCATGAACTCGAGGTTCGCGACGGCCGCCCCGCTCCGGAACGCCATCGCGACGCCGTCGCCGGAAGCGATGTCGGGATTGGACGTGTAGAGGTAGACCTTGCCCGCGCCGCCGGTGGCGAGGCAGGTGAAACGGGCAGTGAAGGCCTCCACCCTCCCTGAGGGGCCGAGGACGTAGGCGCCGAAACAGAGCGGCTCGCCGGCTCCCGTGGCCCGGACGAGGAGGTCCACGGCGCAGTGATCCTCGAAGAACCGGATGTTGGGGCTCTCCTTGGCCCGGCGCAGGAGCGCCTGCTCCACCTCCCGTCCGGTGGTGTCCTTGGCGTGCACGATTCGGCGGTGGGAGTGGCCGCCTTCCCGGCCGAGATCGAAGGGCACGTTCCCGGTCGAGGAGGGCGAGAACCCGACGCCCCAGCGGATGAGACGCTCGATCTGGCGCGGCCCTTCCCGGACCGCGTGCTCCACGACGTCCTGGTGGCACAGGCCCGCGCCCGCATCGAGCGTGTCGGCGATGTGCGCGTCGAAGGAGTCGGCCGGGTCGAGCACCGCGGCGATTCCCCCCTGGGCGTAGTTGCTGTTGGACTCGCTGCGCTCCTTCTTCGTGACCACCGCGACCGTTCCGGCGCGAGAGACCTCGAGCGCGAACGAGAGCCCAGCGATGCCGCTGCCGAGGACCAGGAAGTCGAAAGTTTCCACTAACCTCTCGCGTTTCTTCGGAGCCGTGCAGAGTGGCGCCGCAACATAGTATAGGAAAAAAGAGGCTGTCAAGGCGCGGCGTGTTTGCCGGAGCCGAACCGCTGTTTCGTGAAAGCCAAGGGTTTCGCGCTCTTGGCGCGCGCACGTTGACAGCGGAGGGAGCTTATCATAAAGTGGCCTTTTCCTTGACAGCCGGCCTCGGCCGCGATGGAACCGTCCGGCCGAAAGAGAGCCCTTCCCGGGGAGTGGGAATGGACAAGAGGGACGAGGCGATCGCAAAGGTCCTCGTGAAAGAGAACGAGGATTTTCGGCGGGAGATGGAAGCCCACCAGCGCTACGAGAAGATCCTCGAGGAGTTCCAACGCCGTCCCCACCTGACCGCGGATGAAGAGCTGGAGAAGAGAAAGGTCCAGAAGCTGAAGCTCGCGGGCAAAGATCGCATGGCCCGGATGATCCTCGCGTTCCGGCGCGAGCATCCGGAGCTTCGAGAGGCAGGAGGCACCGGGGAGTGAGAAGCCGTCGAATCACCGAGGGACTGGAGCGGACGCCGCACCGGGCGCTACTGGCCGGCGCGGGTATGCCCCGGTCGGAGCTGGGCAAGCCGCTCATCGGCATCGCCTCGAGCTTCACCGATCTCATCGCCGGCCACGTGGGCATGCGCGACCTGGAGCGGTATGCCGAGAAGGGTGTCCACGCCGGGGGAGGGTACCCCTTCCTCTTCGGAGTCCCGGGAATCTGCGACGGCATCGCCATGGGCCACCAGGGGATGCACTACAGCCTGCCCAGCCGGGAGCTGATCGCGGACGCGGTGGAGAGCGTCGCCGAGGCCCACGGTCTCGACGGCCTCGTCCTGCTGACCAACTGCGACAAGATCACGCCGGGCATGCTCATGGCGGCGGCCCGGCTCGACATCCCCTCCGTCGTGCTCACGGCGGGGCCCATGCTCTCGGGCCGGCTCAAGCGCCGGCGACTCGACTTCGTGCACGACACCTTCGAGGCGGTGGGCCGCTTCGAGCGGGGCGAGATCGACCGGTGCGAGCTCGAGGCGAGCGAGGCGGAGGCGTGCCCGGGTTGCGGCTCGTGCCAGGGCCTCTTCACGGCCAACACGATGGCCTGCCTGACCGAGGCGCTGGGGATGAGCCTCACCGACTGCGCCACGAGCCTCGCCGTCTCGGCGCGGAAGCGGCACATCGCCTTCGGGTCGGGCGCGCGGGTCGTCGAACTCGTCCGCCAGGGGATCACGCCCCGGCAGATCCTGACGGCGGGCGCCTTCGACAACGCGATCCGTCTGGACCTCGCGCTGGGCGGCTCCTCCAACACCGTGCTCCACCTGATGGCGATTGCCCGGGAGGCCGGGGTCGTGCTGCGCCAGGAGCGCTTCGACGAGCTCTCGCGGGAGACGCCGCAGCTCTGTCACCTGCGCCCCGCGGGCGAGCATTTCATGGAGGACCTGGACGAGGCGGGCGGGATCAAGGCCGTGCTCTCCCGGCTCGCGCCGAGCCTCTGGGAGGGGCCCTGCGTGAACGAAGCGAGCGTGGCCGAGACCGCCCGGTCCGTGGAGTGGCTCGATTCGGAGGTGATCCGGCCGCTCGGCGAGCCCATCCGGCCCGAGGGCGGCATCGCCATCCTCCAGGGGAGCCTCGCCCCCGACGGGGCGGTAGTGAAGCAGTCGGGCGTGAGCCCGTCGATGATGGTCTTCCGGGGGAAGGCCCGGTGCTTCGACTCCGAAGAGCTCGCCATGGCGGCCATCATGGGGGGCGGCGTCGAGGCCGGAACGGTGGTGGTCATCCGCTACGAAGGACCCCGCGGCGGCCCGGGCATGCGCGAGATGCTCGCCCCCACCGCGGCCATCGTCGGGATGGGCCTCGGCGAGAGCGTCGCCCTCGTCACCGACGGCCGCTTCAGCGGGGGCACCCGGGGGCCGTGCATCGGGCACGTGAGCCCGGAGGCGGCGGCCGGCGGGCCCATCGCCCTCGTGCGGGACGGGGACGAGATCGTCCTCGACATCCCGGCGCGCCGGCTCGAGCTCTCGGTCGGGGCCGACGAGCTGGAGGCGAGGCGCCGGACCTGGGCGCCGCCCGCTCCCAAGATCGGGAAGGGCTGGCTCTCCCGCTACGCGCGTCTGGTCACTTCGGCCAATACGGGGGCCGTACTCGCCGGGTAAGTTGATCCTGACTCCCCGTCCAGATCCGCGCGGCCGGCCGCCTTCCTGGGACCGGCCGCTTTCGCAACTAGCTTATCGCTGTTCACAACCGGAGGTTTTCGCGTGGAGCTCTCAGGAGCCGAGATCCTTTTGAAGAGCCTCGAGAAAGAGGGCGTGCACACGATCTTCGGGTACCCCGGGGGCGTGGTGCTGAACGTGTACGACGCGCTCTATGATTCGTCGCTCCGCCACATCCTGGTCCGCCACGAGCAGGCGGCTGTCCACGCGGCGGACGGCTTCGCCCGCGCCTCGGGCCGCGTCGGCGTCGCCCTCGTCACCTCGGGCCCCGG
>JACRCS010000403.1 GCA_016218905.1 Deltaproteobacteria bacterium | reverse complement strand
TCGAGGATCTTCAGCGGGGCGCACCCCTGCTCCACGTTACGCGAGCAGGCGCGGAGGGGAGCGACGGACAGGAGAGCGTTCGAGAGCCAGGGCTCGAGCTCGGATTGCGGGAGCTCCCACCGCCAGAGGACCCGCTCGCCCAGCCCGAGCCTGTCCGCGAGCTTCTCGGCCGTGCGCGCCGTGCGAGACCGCACGGAGCCGCAGACGACGAGCCGGAGCTCTTCGAGGTCCTCGAGGCGGGCGAAGGCGCGGAGGAGCGTGTCGACGCCCTGCCAGGACTGGAGCGCGCCGAAGTAGATCAGGTAGGCATCGGGAGCCTCGAAGGGACGCGGGAGCCGCGGGACGGGGTCCGCGCCGTTTGGCACGACGTCGATCTTCGAGAGGGGGACGCCGCGCTTCGCCAGGAACTCCCGTGTTGTCCGTGACGGGGTGACGATCCGGTCGGCGGCGCCCAAGCAGAAGCTCTCGGCCGCGCGTATCTTCTCGAGCGTCCGCGGGGCGATCGAGGGGAAGGCGTACGGCAGCTCGATGGACGGCAGGGCGTTGACCTCGAAGACGGTCGCGTACCGGTGGGGCCGCTCGAGGATCGGACCGCCGGACCACGGGTCGCGGAAGTGGCAGACCGCGAGGTCGTCGCCCGCCTCGTCGAGAAGACGTGCGAGGTGCTCTCCAAAGGCGACCGCGCGATCGAGGAGGTTCGGGATCGCCGCGGAAAAGCGGACGATCTCCACGTCGTCCTCGACCTGGTGAACCGGAAGCCGTTCGTCCCCGACGACGTACAGGAGACCGCCGCCGTACTCCTCGAACAGGGTCGGGGCGAACCGCGCAATATGCGTCGAGGCGCCCTTCCGAGTCGGAAAGCGATCGAACGCGGCATAGAGCGCGCGGTGGCGGTTTACGAGGACCATGAGTTTGTAGGGTGAGCATAAGGAGGTCGGAGGGAGCCGGCAAGAGGCTGTGAGCTCGGCCCGACGATTCGCGCTCCTAGGGAGGCGAGGTGCGCCCCTTCCCGTCGAGCGCTTCGCGAGCCTCCTGTGCGACGGACCGGACGTTGAGGTCGCGCTGCGGGAACGGGATCTCGATCTTCTCCTTCCCGAGCTCTTCGGAGATGGCGCGCCTCAGGTTGCTGAGGACCTTCGGCGACTCGTCCATCCGCGCCCAGACGCGGAGCGTCCAGTCGAGCGAGCTCTCGCCGAACGACTGGAAGAAGGCCTCCGGAGCCGGGCCGGGAAGAACGCCCGGTATCCGCCGGGCCGCGGCGAGGAGCGCCTGCGCCGTGGTCTCGAGCGGCGAGCCGCAGGCGACGCCGACCGGGACGTCGAAGCGCCGGTTGGGATTCGAGCCGGTCCAGTTGATGACGGGCTTGCTGATCAGGTCCGCGTTCGGAACGATGACGTCGGACCCGTCGAACGTGTGGACCGTCGAGGCCCGGATTCCAATCTGCGTGACGGTCCCCGCCGCCCCGGACGGAACCGAGCCAGGGACGGATGCCGATAGCCTTGATGGCGACCCGGACCGCTTCCGGGACAGCTGGACCGAGAGGCCGTCGGGCTGGGCGCTGCAGACGCCTGCGCGGAGGCGAAGGGAGGGCGGCACGCCGACCTGCCCCGCGAGAACGACGAACTCCCCGAACGTGGCCTTCAGAGCCTCGACCTCGCGCCCGTTCTCCTCGACCCGGCGGAGCCGGGCCTCGACGGTGGAGCCAGCGTCCTTGACGGAACGGGCCGTGGTGGCGAGGCGCCGCGTTCACTCTAGGGGTTGGAACGGTCCTGGGGGCCGACTTCGTCCGCCGTCACCGCCCCGAGGCCTGCGGGACGCGCTCCTCCGGCTCCCTGCGCTATCCTCCGCCCCCGATGCGCTGGTCCAACTACCTCCTCTCCACCCTCCGCGAAGCCCCCGGCGATGCCGAGGTCGTCTCCCACAAGCTCCTCGCCCGCGCGGGGATGCTGATGAAGGTCGCCGCCGGCATCTACTCCTTCACGCCGCTCGGGTTTCGGTCATTGAAGAAGATGATCGAGATCGTCCGCGAGGAGATGGACCGGACGGGCGCCCTCGAGGTCGACCTGCCCATCGCCCAGCCGAAAGAGCTCTGGGTGGAGTCGGGGCGGTGGGACCGCTACATCAACGACGGCATCCTCTTCCACCTCGAGGACCGCAAGGCGACCGAGTTCGCCCTCGCGCCGACGGCCGAGGAGGCGGTGACCGACATGGTCCGCCGCTCGGTCACCTCATGGCGGCAGCTGCCGTTCAACCTCTACCAGATCCGGACGAAGTTCCGCGATGAGATCCGCCCCCGCTTCGGCCTCCTGCGCGGGCGCGAGTTCCTGATGAAGGACTCCTACTCCTTCGACGTCGACCAGAAGGGCCTCGACGCCCACTACGTCAAGATGGAGAAGGCCTACCGGACGATATTCGAGCGCTGCGGCCTCGAGTACGCCCTCGTCCAGGCCGACTCCGGCGCCATTGGCGGGTCGGCCTCCGAGGAGTTCATGGTCGTCGCCGACACGGGCGAGGACGCCCTCGTCTTCTCCGAGGACGGCGCGTACGGCGCCAACGTCGAGAAAGCGATCACGGCGCCGCTCCCCGAGCCATGGGCCGGGGAAGAAGAGAGGCCGTTCGGCCGCGCCGACTCCCCGACGCCCGGGATCGTCTCGAGCGAAGGCCAGGCGAAGCACCTCGGCACGACCGTCGACCGGATCACGAACACGATGCTCTACGAGGCGATCCGCGCCGACGAGACGTCGTTCGTCTGCGCGATCCTCATCCGCGGCGACCTGACGATCAACGAGGTGAAGCTCCCCAAGGCGCTCGGCGTCGCCCACGTGAGGCTCGTCCCCGAAGAGCGGCTCCCCGAGATCACCGGCTGCAAGCCCGGCTTCATCGGTCCGATCGGGCTCACGGCACCGAAGGGGCTGACGGAAGTCCCGGTCTACGTCGACCGCACCATGGAGAACGCCCGCAACGTCTGGTGCGGCGCGAACGCCGACGGCCTCCACCACTCGAACTTCTCCGTGCTGCGCGACGTGAAGGTCGCGGGCGTCCTC
>JACRCS010000402.1 GCA_016218905.1 Deltaproteobacteria bacterium | reverse complement strand
GAAGATCCCTTTGTCTCTCGCTCCTCTTCCCAGTCTCCCGCAGAATCTCGTGAATGCGGGCCAGCGGAAACTTCGCAGCGATCACCCCGAGGCTGATGTAGTCCGTCAGACGAGCTCCGCTGGGCAACTCCGCGAGTGTAAGGGCCATTGCGTCTCTCCTCTCCATCGGGTGCGAAGAGAGGATACCTGCAAATGGCAGCTAAGTGAACAGTATTGAGCTTAAAGGGGGCCCGACCGAGCCTAGGCGGACCCTCCTCGGATCGCGGGGCGGTCGCGTCGCGGCTCCGGCGGTTGCCAACGTCGGCGCCCGTCGCTATGGTCAGTCTGCGTTAACGAACCTCGCCCGGGGTTAACGCGGGAACTTCGTTCGAGAAAGAGACTACCCGGCCTTCGCGTCAGGCTGGTCGCTTGGGCGTACGGCAGTTCCCGGTGCGAAGGGAATCGCACCGGTCGCGGTTAGGGACGGACGTCGTTGTGTGGTGGGTGTCGTTGTTGGTGGGTGGTTGGTGGGGACGATCGGACGCGGTCTCTGCCGTGATGGAAGGTGCGGCAGAGGCCCGCCCCGAGTCTCGCTGGGGCGACCCGGAACGCCAGTGGACTGCCTCGCGATACATTTTGCCTCGCTTCACGGAATTCTCATCCCCTGCTCATGGCGGGTTCACGTAGCAATGGTACGCTTCATCTACCTCTCTTCTTCTCCTCCTGAAAGGGCAGAACGGGGCTGGGTGGCAGCAGCCCCGTTCTGCTTTTCACGCCCTGGACTCCGGTTGCAGCCGAAGGCGCACGGGGCTCCCGAAGAGTAGGACGATCCCTCCTTGGGCCTCCCTCCCTCTCCCCCGTCTGGCATCTCCCCTCCGGTTTCGCTATCCTGAGCCTCAATCCGACGTGGACCGCTGCGAACCTGCCCAGCGAGAGCAGCCCGATTCCGTGACCATTCTCGTAAGTAACGACGACGGCGTGCATGCGCCCGGCCTCAAGGCTCTCGCGGACGGCCTCGCATGCCTGGGGCGCGTGGTCGTCGTCGCGCCCGACCGGGAGCGGAGTGCGGTGGGGCACGCGGTGACGCTCGATCGGCCGCTCCGGCTCCGGAAGGTGAGGGAAGACTGGTTCTCGGTGGACGGGACTCCGACGGATTGCGTCCACCTGGGTATCCACGGGCTCCTGAAACGCGCTCCGGACCTCCTCGTCTCCGGGATCAACGAGGGCGGCAACCTGGGCGACGATCTGACCTACTCGGGCACCGTGAGCATCGCCCTCGAAGGCTGCCTCTTCCGGGTCCCGAGCCTCGCCGTTTCGCTCGTGGCGAGGGAGTCCTTCTACTTCTCGCCCGCGGCCGCGGTGGCGCGCACGATCGCCGAAGCGGTGTTGGCGAACGGCCTTCCGCCCGGCACCTTCCTCAACGTCAATGTGCCGAACGTTCCGTCTGCGGAGGCGCTCCGAGGGATCCGGATGACGCGTCAGGGCCAGAGGGTGTTCGGGGACGGGGTCGTCGAGAGCCTCAGCCCACGGGGACAGAAGCTCTACTGGATCGGGGCGAGGGAGCTCGGATACGTGGAAGAGAGCACCGGAACGGACGTCGAGGCCGTGGGCCACGGCTGCGTTTCGGTCACTCCCGTCCGGACGGACCTCACGGACCACGACTTTCTCGGAGACCTCCGGAATTGGCGACTCTGAAGTTCGAGCCCGCCCTGAGAAGGTTGGCGGCTCAGACGGCCGAAGCCCTGCCGGTCCGAAACCCCAGGGTGGTCGAGGCGCTCGCGGCGGTCCCCCGGCACCTCTTCGTGGACGAGGCGCTCCGCGCCCGCGCCTACGCTGACGACGCCCTGCCCATCGGCTACGGCCAAACCATCTCGCGGCTCTCCACGGTCGCGCGAATGACCGAGGCTCTCGATCCGGGCCCGACCGACCGCATCCTAGAAGTCGGCACCGGCTCCGGCTATCAGGCGGCGGTACTGGCCAAGCTCTCCGGCGAGGTCTATTCGGTGGAGAGGATCCGGGCCCTGGCGGTACGTGCCCAGAAGACGCTCCACCGGCTGGGGATCTTCGGGGTCACTGTGAGGGCGGGCGACGGGGCCCTCGGCTGGCCGGAGGCCGCGCCCTTCCAGGGCATCCTGGTAGCCGCCGTCGCCCGGGAGGTACCCGAGGCGCTGCTCCACCAACTGGCCGTCGGCGGCCGGCTCGTGCTCCCGGTGGGAGGAGGAGACGACCAGTGCCTCCGCCGGATCGTGCGCGAATCCAACAGCTCCTGGAGGGACGAGCTCCTGGAGTCCTGCCGCTTCGTTCCCTTGATCCGCTCCCGCGGCTGAGCGCTCGCCTGCCCCCGTTTCTGCCCGCGGCGCAGACGCCCGCCCCCTTTTGTGCTTGCCCGCCAGCTGAGTCCTCTTTTACCATCGCTCAAAACCATCAGAAACTCGGGGGTTTTCGCATGCCCGGCAAACCGAAGTTGCCAAGCGCTGACGAATTCTCCACGGACGAGGACTTCCAGCCAGGGAACGGCGAGAGGGACGGCTTTCGCCGACTCGCCCCGACCCCCGTCACCATCTATCTTTCGCAGATCCGCCGCACCCGTCTCCTCAGCGCCGACGAGGAGAAGGAGCTCGCACTCCGCATCCAGGCCGGAGACATGGAGGCGAGACAGCGGATGATCGAGGCGAACCTGCGCCTGGTCGTGAACATCTCCAAGAGGTACGTGAACCGGGGCCTCCCGTTCCTCGACCTCGTGGAGGAGGGAAACCTCGGGCTGATCCGGGCCGTCGAGCGGTTCAGGGCGGACAAGGGGTGCCGCTTCTCCACCTACGCCACGTGGTGGATTCGGCAATCGATCGAGCGCGCCCTGGTGAATCAGGCCAACACGGTCAGGATTCCCGTCCATATCTCCGACGACATCACGCGCCTGTTTCGCCTCACCTCCGAGATCCGGAAGAACGAAGGCGTCGATCCCGATTCCGAGAGGCTGGCGCGGGAGCTCGGGATGCGTCCCGACTACGTGCGCAGGCTGCTCGGCTTCGCGCGGCGCTCCTTCAGCCTCGATCAGCCCCTCGGAGAGGAGGGGGGGTACTCGCTCCAGGACACGCTCCAGGACAATGAGACCCATGACCCGGCCGAGGTCGTGCTGCAGGAGGACCGGATGCAGCTCCTCAACGACTGGCTCGGGCGGCTGCAGCCTAGGGAACAGGACATCCTGATGCTGCGGTACGGCCTCTACGACGGGGCGCCCATGACCCTGGAAGATATCGGCAAGCGGTACAACGTCACCCGCGAGAGGATTCGTCAGATCGAAGTCGCTGCCCTGAACAAGCTCCGACGGCTGACAGTGCAGCGAAACGTCCGATTTCATGCTCTCTATTGAGGAGGAGACGTGGAGGCGCTGAAGAGCAAGATTCGCGACATCGTCGACTTTCCGAAACCCGGGATCGTCTTCAAGGACATCACGACCCTTCTGCGCGACGCCTCGAGCTTCAACCGGGCCGTGGATCTCCTCGGCCACCGCTACCTCGACCAGGAAATCGACATCGTCCTCGGCATCGAGGCGAGAGGGTTCATCATCGGGTCGGCCCTCGCCTACAAGCTCAACAAGGGCGTCATCCTGGTACGAAAGCCAGGCAAGCTCCCCTACAAGACCCACTCCACCACGTACGACCTGGAGTACGGCACCGACACGCTGGAGATCCACCAGGATGCCGTCGACCACGGGCAGCGGGTCCTCATCGCCGACGACGTGCTCGCGACCGGAGGGACGGTCCGCGCCGTGACCAACCTGGTGAAGCAGCTCGGGGGGACCGTCGTGGAGTGCGCGTTCCTGGCGGAGCTCACGTTCCTCAACGGACGCGAGAAGCTCCCGGACGTTCCGGTCTACAGCCTCCTCCAGTTCTGAGCGCTTGCTCCCCGCGATCGGGGCCCACCTCTCGGCGGCAGGGGGCCCCGAGAAGATCCTCTCGCGGGCCCGAGCCGTCGGGGCCGAGGTCCTCCAGCTCTTCTCCTCGAACCCGAGGCAGTGGCCCCGCGACCGGCTGGAGACGGGCGAGCTCATCCGCTTGGGCGAGCTCGCCCGAGCCGTACGCCTTCCGCTCTTCGTCCACGCCATCTACCTGATCAACCTCGCGTCGCCGGACGAGGCCCTGCGCCGCAAGGCTTCGCGGGCCCTTGGCGACGCGCTCTTCTTCGGGGCCCTGGTGGGCGCGGCCGGCGTGGTGACCCACCTCGGGTCTCACCGTGGGACCGGTTTTCGGCCGGCGTGTGCCCGGATCGCTCGGAGCGTGGCGGAGGCCTCGGAGGTTTCCCGTGTCCTGCTCGAGCGTACCGGCCGATTCGACGGGCCGCCTGCCCTCCTCCTCGAGGGGAGCGCCGGCGGCGGGGAGTGCGTGGGGAGCACTGTGGAGGAGCTCGTCGCGATCCGCTCTGCCGTGAAGGAGCTCGGGACGGAGGCCGGCCTCTGCCTCGATACCGCGCACCTCTTCGCGTCGGGCCGGACGATCCACACTCGGAGCGGGCTCGATGCGCTCCTCGAGGAGATCGGGGACGGCTTGGGGCCGAACACGGTTCGGCTCGTCCACCTGAACGACTCGAAGAGCGCCGCCGGCAGCCGGGCCGACCGCCACGAGAACCTCTGGGAAGGCTGCCTGGGCAGAGACGGGCTCGAGCTCTGGGTCCGACACCCCGCGTTGCGCCACGTCCCCTTCGTCCTGGAGGTGCCCGGCTTCGACGGCAAGGGTCCGGACCGGAAGAACCTTCGCCGA
This sequence comes from Deltaproteobacteria bacterium, assembly GCA_016218905.1. The sequence continues at coordinate 191 of JACRCS010000402.1, read as the reverse complement.
GCGAAGCTCATGCGCTCCCAAGCTACCGAAAACATTAGCCGTAGGCAGCTGATCCGACTCGAATAAGAAGCCTTCTTTCAAAAGTTCCTATCTTCTTGACCTCGTCTCCGCTTGCCCCCCGGCACCGTTTCGGTCTATAAGGTCCCCCCCTACGAACAGGGTGCTGAAAAAACCCTCCGTGGGTTTTTCAG
>JACRCS010000372.1 GCA_016218905.1 Deltaproteobacteria bacterium | reverse complement strand
TTCGGCTCCCCTCTCCGATTCGGCCAACTGGCCTCGCCTGGTCCAGCTGGCCTGGGCGCTCTACGACGGCTCGGGTCGCCGGGTGTCGGGCGAGGAGCACCTGGTCCGGCCGGAGGGCTTCGCGATCCCGGAGCGCGCTTTCCGTCTCCACGGGATCACCACGGTGCGCGCGCGGCGGCGGGGGCGGCCGGTGGGCGAGGTGCTGGGCCGCTTCCTGGAAGCCACGGCCTCGGCGGTCGACGGCCTCGTCGGCCACAACGTCGCCTACGACCGCAGTGTCGTGGGGGCGGAGCTTTGCCGCCTCGGTTTTCCCGAGGAGCACGTGCGGCGGCTCTTCGCCAGCCGGCCCTTCTTCTGCACGATGCACGGGACCACCGCCCTCTGCCGGCTCCCGGGAGGCAAGGGGTCTTACAAGTACCCCACGCTCGAGGAGCTGCACCGCAGCCTCTTCGGCGAGCCTGCGTGGCCGAAGCGGTCGGGGGGCGCGGCGGTCGAGGCCTGCGCGCGGTGCTTCTTTCGCCTGAAGGAGGCGGCCTGACGCGACCCTCCACACCCCTTGTGGATAAGTTGTGGGGAACCCCTGGGGATAACCTTAAAGGAGCATGAGAATACGCCCTCCGACCGGGAGCGATGGCTTTTTGTGCATGAAGAAAGGCAAGGATATCAACGACTTGATGAATATTCAGCCACTGGCCGAGTGTCTACAGCGCGAGGGCCATCAGGAACCCCGGTTTGTCAGGATTTACCCCTTTGGGCCCTCCCGGCGGGCGGATTCACGATCCATATTGAAGCTCTTCGACGGGGGATGTGAGGCGTTCCCGCAGAGGGGACGCGCGGAGGGCCGAACATGAAAACAGGATTGAAGAAATGGCTCTTTCTCCCGCTGCTCCTGGTCCTGGCCGGCTGCGCCGGCACGGAGAGAGAGCAAGTGGGTACCGTCATCGGCGGCGCCGCCGGTGGCCTCCTCGGAAGCCAGGTCGGCGAGGGTTCGGGCCGGACGGCCGCGATCATCGCGGGAGCGATCCTCGGCGGCGCGGCGGGCCGTTCCATCGGCACGGCCATCGACAAGAGCGACGAGGAGAAGGCGCAGGCCGCGCTGGAGCGGAACCGGGCGGCCACGTGGGTGAACCCGGACACGAACGCCCAGGTCACCGTCACGCCGCGCCGGACCTTCGAGGGGGAGGGCTCGCGCTACTGCCGCGAGTACAGCACGGACATCGTGGTGGGGGGCAAGGTCGAGCACGGCTACGGGACCGCGTGCCGGCAACCGGACGGAAGCTGGGAGATGAGAGCCGGCTGACGGGATTCGTCGTCCGCCGCGCTCTACCGAGATGCTGAAAACCCCCTCCGGGGGTTTTCGCCTGCATACTGGGAGGCCGTTCGCCTCGACCCGGGAGCGTCCTCCCGGGGCGGGTCGCTCGGCCTCCTCATCCCTCCCGCCCTTGCGTGGGTGATCTCTCTCGGGCCTCGTGCCTGATCTCTCCCGGGCATCCTGCCTGATCTCTCCCGGGCATCCTGCCTGATCTCTCCCGGGCATCCTGCCTGATCTCTCCCGGGCATCCTGCCCTCCGCGATCCGAACGCCTCCTGAGCTCGTCCGCGATCCGAACGCCTCCTGAGCTCGTCCGCGATCCGAACGCGTCCTGAGCTCGTCCGCGATCCGAACGCCTCCTGAGCTCGTCCGGGATGCACCCCCATCGTGGGGGCGTCTATTCTTCCTCCGTCTCCTCCTCCGGAAGACGGCTGATGAGCACCTTGTCCACGCGGTTGCCGTCCATGTCGACCACTTCGAACCGATAGCCGGACCACTCGAAGCTGTCGGCCGCCTCCGGAATCCGCCCCACGTGGACCATCACGAGCCCGCCGAGGGTGTGATACTCCCGCTCTCCCGCGGCCGCGCTCAAGCCCAGGAGCGCCTCCAACTCGTCCACGGGAACCGACCCGTCGACCAGCCAGGAGCCCTCCTCGCGTTCCACGATCAGGGGCTCCGGCTCCTCCTCCGTGGGGATGTCGCCGACGATCGCCTCGAGGACGTCGTAGAACGTCACGAGCCCTTGGACGCTTCCGTACTCGTCGAGCACGAGGGCCATATGGGTGCCGGAGTTCTTGAAGAGCTCCAGCATGTGGAGCGCTCTCATGCTCTCGGGCACGAAGAGGGGGTTCTCGAGCGAGGCCCTCAGGTCGAGCTCCTCGCCCGCGAGTCTCCGGGCCAGCAGGTCCTTCACCTGGACGAACCCCACGACGTCGTCCAGACTCCTCTGCCCGACCGGGAAGCGCGAGTGGTTCGACTGGGCCAGCTTCGCTCCGATCTCCTCGGGCGAGTCGTCGACATCGAGCCAGACGATGTCGGGGCGTGGCGTCATGAGCGCGCTCACCCTCCGGTCGCCGAGCCGAAAGACCCGGGCGATCATGTCCTGCTCGGCGGACTCGAAGAGGCCTGCCCGCGTCCCCTGCTCCAGCATGATCTTGATCTCTTCTTCGGTGGCGAGCGCCTCTTCGGGCGGCCCGACTCCGACGGCGCGCAGCACGAGGTTCGTCGAGGCGCTGAGCAGGCGCACGACGGGCAGGGCGATCTTCGAGAGGGCGCGCATCGGATAGGCAGTCGTGGAAGCGAGCCGCTCCGGCGCATGGAGACCGAGCCTCTTGGGAACGAGCTCACCGAGGATGAGCGTCAGGTAGGTGACGGCGATGACGACCGCCGCGAAGCTGACGGTCCGGCTGGACTCGGCGAAGAGGGGGAAGCGCGCCAGATAGAGGTCCAGGCGGTCGGCGATGGCGGTGCCGCTATAGGCCCCGGTGAGGATGCCGATGAGCGTGATGCCGATCTGGACGGTGGAGAGGAAGTGGTCGGGATTGCGGGCGAGCTCCAGGGCCGCCGACGCCTTGGCGTCCCCGCTCTCCGCCTGCTGCTGGAGTCGGGCCGGGCGGGACGCCACGATGGCGATCTCGGACATCGAGAAGAGCCCGTTTGCCAGGATGAGAAGCAAGAGGATGATGATCTGTACGCTAAGAGGGAGCATTGCAGTCCTGCGCTCTCCGGGGCAGAGGGTCGGCCGCGGCAGGGTCCTTGGGGGCCCAGCGTATCATGCGGCGGGGGAGTGCGTAAGCCGTGGCACTGCCGCCGGGCCGGCACGCCTCTTCTCGTCGGTCCGGCGGAAAGGGGCTGACGGCGGAAACGGTACGGGCATATTGCCCGGTGCTTCCCTAGTGACCGGAAGCACTTTTGGGCGTCCGAGGCTCGGGGGAGGAAATTCGGAGAGCCGGGTTTTAGAACAAAGTTTCGGGCTCTTGTTTCATCCGGGGAGCCTCAGTATACTCCGCACTGCCGCGTTTCCCGCGGCGCTTGCGCGGCTTGGACCGCGCATGGCTCCCATCGCCATGAGGAGGACAGAATGGCAGCCGAGACCCCCCTGAAGGAAGTGTACCCGGTACCCGAAAGTGCACGTGCAAAGGCTTACATCAAGAGCAGGGCTGAGTACGAGAAGTTGTATCAGGAGTCGGTTCGGGACAATGATGGATTTTGGTCTCGGATTGCCGAAGAACAGGTCACGTGGTTCAAGAAGTGGGACAAGGTCCAGGACTGGAACTACGGTAAGGACGACGTCTACCTCAAGTGGTTCATCGGCGGAAAGCTCAACGTCTCCTATAACTGTCTCGACCGTCACCTCGACAAGAGGGGCGATCAGATCGCGCTGATCTGGGAGGGCAACGAGCCGACGGAAGACCGCACCTTCACGTACCGCCAGCTCCACGAGGCGGTCTGCCGTTTCGCCAACGCGATGAAGGCGAAGGGCGTCAAGAAGGGGGACCGCGTCTCGATCTACCTGCCGATGATTCCGGAGCTCGTGATCGCCATGCTGGCGTGCACCCGGATCGGGGCGATCCACTCCATCGTCTTCGGCGGCTTCTCCGCGGACGCCCTGAAGGACCGCATCCTCGACTGCGACTCTAACCTCCTCGTGACCTGCGACGGCTACTTCCGCGGGGCGAAGCTCGTCAACCAGAAGATCCAGGCCGACGAGGCCTTGGCGAAGTGCCCCACCGTCAAGACGTGCGTCGTCGTCAAGCGCGTGGGCGAGAAGAACCTCCAGGCCCCCATGGCCGCGGGGCGCGACTGCTGGTGGGACGAAGAGGTCGCGAAGGCCAGCCCCGACTGCCCGCCCGAGGAGATGGATGCGGAGGATCCGCTCTTCATCCTCTACACCTCCGGATCGACGGGCAAGCCCAAGGGCGTGATGCACACCACGGGCGGCTATCTCGTCTACACGTCCTACACGCACAAGCTGATCTTCGACTACCACGACGGCGAGATCTACTTCTGCGCCGCCGACATCGGGTGGGTGACGGGCCACAGCTACATCACCTACGGCCCCCTCTGCAACGGCGCGACGAGCCTCATGTTCGAGGGCGTGCCCAACTATCCCGACTCCGGGCGGTACTGGGACATTGTCGGGAAGCACAAGGTCAACACCCTCTACACGGCACCCACGGCCATCCGAGCCATCGCGGCCCAGGGCGACAAGTACGTGCTCGACCGGCTGCACAAGCTCGACTCCCTCCAGCTCCTCGGAACCGTCGGCGAGCCGATCAACCCCGAGGCGTGGAAGTGGTACTTCGAGTTGCCCGGCCGCGGCAAGTGCCCCGTCGTCGACACCTGGTGGCAGACCGAGACCGGCGGCATCCTCATCTCCGGGCTGCCCGGCGCCATCGACATGAAACCCGGCAAGGCTACCACGCCCTTCTTCGGCGTGGAGCCGGTGATCGTGGACGCGGAGAAGGGCACCGTCCTGGAAGGGGTCTGCAAGGGGGCCCTCTGCATCCGTAGGCCCTGGCCGGGGCAGATGCGAGGCGTCTACGGCGACCCGAACCGCTTCCGCGACACGTACTTCCAGCAGTACACCGGGTACTACTTCACCGGTGACGGCGCGGACCGGGACGCGGACGGCGACTACCGGATCATCGGCCGGATCGACGATGTCATCAACGTCTCGGGGCACCGGCTCGGCACGGCGGAGGTGGAGAGCGCCCTCGTCCTCCATCCGAAGGTCGCCGAAGCGGCCGTCGTGGGCTGCCCACACGAGATGAAGGGGCAGGGGATCTACGCGTACGTCACCCTGAACGCGGGGGAGGAGGCGACGGACGCGCTCAAGAAGGAGCTCCTGAACCTCGTCCGGAAGGAGATCGGCCCCATCGCGACGCCGGACTTCATCCACTGGGCGCCATCGCTCCCGAAGACCCGGTCCGGCAAGATCATGCGGCGCATTCTCCGGAAGATCGCCGCCAACGAGGTTTCGGAGGGCTTCGGAGACACTTCCACGCTGCTCGATCCGTCGGTGGTCATGAGCCTGGTGGACACCCGCCAGAACCGCTGAGCATGATCCGTTCGGGAGGCCGGCTCTCCGCCGGCCTCCCCTTCTCCTCACCTCCGGGCCAACCGTGACCTTCTTCCAACCCCCGTGATTGATCCAATGCACGGCATCTTCGACCCCCTGACGGTCGGCTCGCTGGAGCTCCCCAACCGCCTCGTCCGCTCGGCCACCCGCCTCGGGCTCGCCGGGGCGGAAGGCGCTGTGACCGACGCGCTGCTGACGCGGTACGAGGAGCTCGGCGCCGGCGGCGCGGGGCTCGTGGTCACCGAAAACGCCTTCGTCTCGCCGGACGGGCGCGGCCGTCCCCCGATGCTCGGCGCTGCCGATGACGACGCCCTTCCCGGGCTGCGGCGGCTCGCGGAGACGATCCGTCGCGGCGGTGCGCGCGCGGCCCTCCAGCTCGTCCACGCCGGCGGCCAGACCCGCTCCGAGTGGATCGGCAACCGCATCCCGGTGGCGCCCTCCATGGCGTTCCTCCGCCAGTACCCGGACACCCCACGGGAGCTCTACCGGGAGGAGATTACGCGCATCATCAAGGCCTTTGCCGCCGCGGCGCGTCGGGCCCGGGAGGCGGGCTTCGACGCCGTGCAGCTCCACGCCGCCCATGGGTTCCTCGTCAGCCAGTTCCTCTCGCCGGCGGCGAACCAGCGGCAGGACCGGTACGGAGGCGACCTGGCCGGGCGGTTTCGCTTCCTCCAGGAGGTCCTCACGGCGGTCCAGTGGGCGGCGGGGCACGACTTCCCCGTCCTCGTGAAGCTCAACGGCTCGGATTTCGTGGATGGCGGGCTCGAGGTCGGTGAGGCCGCCCAGGTGGCGGGGTGGCTCTCGGCCCGGGGCGTGGCGGCCATCGAGGTGAGCGGGGGGACGGCCGGTTCGGGCGAGCTCGGCCCCGTCCGCCCGGTGGAGCCCGGCCGGGGCGAAGCGTATTTCAGCGACCTGGCCACGGCGTTTCGCTCCCGGGTATCCTGTCCCCTCATCCTCGTCGGCGGGCTCCGGAGCCCGGGGCTCCTGGAGGAGCTGCTCTTGTTCGGCGTCGCGGACCTCTTCGCGCTCTCACGGCCGCTCCTGTGCGAACCGGACCTCCCGAGGCGCTGGGCGGCGGGAGACCGGTCACCGGCCCGCTGCCGGGGCTGCCCCCGGTGCTCGGCCCTGGGTGCGGACGGCGAAGGCGCGTGCGCGCACCGGCCAGGGTGAAGTCCCTTAGGTCCCTTGGGGACCTTAGGTCCTCTTGCTGGGGAGACGAGGGACGCAAGGGACGCAAACGATACAAGGGACCCTGAGGTAGAGCCGTGCCGTACCCCCCCATCACCCCTGAAGACCTCGCGACGCTGAGGCGAGTCCTGGGAGAGACGCGCATCTCGACCGGAGCATCGAACCTCGACCTCCATTCGCGAGACGAGTCCTACCACGAGCCCCACCGGCCCCACGTGGTCGTCTGGCCCCGGAAGACCGAGGACGTCGTGGCGGTGGTGAAGCTCGCGGGCCAGAAGGGCTACCCCGTCACCGCCTGGTGCGCGGGCACGAGCCTCGAGGGGAACCCCATCCCGGTGGAGGGGGGGATCGTCCTCGACTTCGCCGAGATGAATCGCATCCTGGAGATTCGGGAGAAGGACCTCCAGGTGGACGTCGAGGTAGGGCTGCCCTACCGGGAGCTGAACGACCGGCTGCGCCACTACGGCCTCTTCTTCCCTCCCGATCCGGGCGCCCACGCGAGCCTCGGGGGAATGATCGGAAACAACGCCTCCGGCGTCCGCACCGTCGCCTACGGCGCGACCCGGGAGTGCGTCCTGGGGATGGAGGTGGTGACCGCCGAGGGCGACGTGCTCCGGCTCGGGAGCCGCGCCATCAAGAGCTCCGCGGGCTACGACCTCCTGCGGCTCATGGTCGGCAGCGAAGGGACGCTCGGGATCGCGACGAGCGTCACCCTCCGGCTGCGGGGCCTTCCCCCGGAGTACCTCACGGTCGTGGCGACCTTCCCGGCCATCGAGGCGGCGTGCGACGCCGTGAGCGAGACGATCCGGTACGGGCTCAACCCCGCCGCCCTGGAGCTCATGGACGCTGCGGTCGTCGCGGAGATCAACCGGGACCAGAAGATGGGCCTCGACGAGCAACCCATGCTCTTCCTGGAGTTCCACAACGTGAACGAGTCCGCCCTGGAGAGCCAGTTCGAGCTCGTGCAGGGGGTCCTCGAGGAGCGGGGGGCGCTCAAGATCGAGCGCGGCATCGGCGCCGACGAGCGGGTCCGCCTGTGGGAGGTGCGCCACGCCGCCCTGGAGTCCATCAAGCGGAATCACCCCGGCAAGGCGGTCCTCCTCGTGGACACCTGCGTGCCCATCAGCCGCTACGCGGAGATGGTGGGGAGGGCGAAGCAGGCGGTCGAGCGGGAGGGGGTCCCGGGGTTCTTTTGGGGCCACGCGGGCGACGGGAACCTCCACCTGGGCCTCGCCTTCGACCGGGAGGACGCCGCGGCGAAGGCGGCCGTGGGCCGGGTGAACCGGGCTGTCGTCGAGCACTCTCTGGCCGTCGGCGGAACGTGCACCGGCGAGCACGGAGTGGGGTTGGGGAAGCTTCCGTTCGTCGAGGCCGAGCACGGCAGGGCCCTCGAGTACATGCGCCGAATCAAAAAGGCCTTCGACCCGAAGGGGATCCTCAACCCCGGCAAGATGTTGCCGGATTGAGTTGTCGGTTCTCGGTTGTCAGTTCTCGGTTGTCAGTTGTCAGTTGTCAGTTGTCGGTTGTCAGTTGTCGGTTGTCAGTTGTCAGTTGTCAGTTGTCGATAGCCGATAGCCGATAGCCGATAACCGATAACCGATAACCGATAACCGGTCACTGGTCACTGGTCCCTGGTCCCTGGTCCCTGAGGAGCTCATGCAGAACGACCCTTCCTTCGTTCAGCACGCCGAGGAGGTCCGGCGGCAGGCCGCCCGATCCCTCTTCGACCTCTTCGAGTCCTCCTGCGAAGGGGCCCTCGCCGTCGACGCCGACGCGAGGATCGTCTGGATGAATGAACCGTACGCTCGCTTCCTCGGGCTCTCGGGGCCGGAGGAGGCGCTCGGTCGAGAGGTCGAGGAGGTCATCCCGAACAGCCTCATGCGTCAGGTCGTGGAGAGCGGCAAGCCCATCCTCCTCGATCTGATGCAGTTCGGCACCCGGCCGCTGGTCGTCACGCGGATCCCGCTTCGCGATGCCGCGGGGCAGGTGACCGGCGCCGTCGGCTTCGTCCTCTACGATCAGCTCGAACCGCTCGGTCCTCTGGTCGCCCGCTTCAGCGAGCTCCGGGCCGACCTTGCTCGAGCCCGGCGGGAGCTCGCGGAGCACCGGGCGGCCAAGTACACGTTCGCTCACTTCATCGGCGCGAGCCCCCCCTGCGTCGAGCTGAAGCGGCAGGCGCGCCGCGCGGCCCGGCTCGACACGACCGTCCTCCTCGTCGGAGAGACCGGGACGGGGAAGGAGCTCCTCGCCCACGCGATCCACGCGGCCTCCGCGAGGGCGGCCGGCCCCTTCGTCGGCGTCAACATGGCCGCGATCCCGGAGAACCTCCTCGAAGCGGAGTTCTTCGGCGTGGCCCCGGGCGCGTACACGGGGGCCGACCGCAAGGGCCGGGACGGAAAGATCAAGCTCGCCGACGGGGGGACCCTCTTCCTCGATGAGGTGGGGGACATGCCGCTCCAGCTCCAGGCGAAGCTCCTGCGGGCGCTCCAGGAGCAGGAGTTCGAGCCGCTCGGCTCCGACAAGGTCGTCCGCGTGAACGTCCGCGTCATCGCGGCGACGAGCAGAGACCTGCGCGGGATGGTGGAGCAGGGGAAGTTCCGCTCCGATCTCTACTTCCGCCTGAACGTCCTGCCCCTCTCTCTCCCTCCCCTGCGGGAGCGGGTCGAGGACCTGGAGGCGCTCTCCGACGCGATCCTCGCCCAGATGGCGGCGCGGAGCGGCGATCCGCTGCGCGAGCTGAGCCCCTCCGCTCTGCCGGTGCTCTCTCGGTATGACTGGCCGGGCAACGTCCGGGAGCTGCGGAACGTCCTCGAGCGAGCGGCCATGATCTCGGAGAAGATTCGCCTGGGACCGGAGGATTTCGCGGGCATCCTGCCCGGAGCGCCGGCGTCCGGCGCCAGCTCGGCCGGTCCCGCGGTCCGGCCGCTCGCCCGCGTCCTGGCGGACGCCGAGCGGGAGGCGATCGTGGCGGCGCTCGGCGCTTCCGGCGGCAAAAAAGCGGTTGCGGCGCGCCTGCTCCAGATCTCCCGGGCGACGCTCTATGAGAAGCTGGCGGCCGCCGGGAAGCCGTAGGCCCCGTCCATCCAGGAAGTGGTATGTCTGATTCCCCAGACGTATGTCTGGCGTGGCAGACACAGCGGCAACCTCGACTCCCCTGCCTCTCGGCCGAGTCCCGGCCTATATCTGTCCGGATCTCCGGACACAGTGGTCCAATGCGCCTCCTTTCCGCGCGGGGGCCCGCGTTTCCGCCGGATCAAAAGCTTGTTTGTTATCGGCCAAGTACGCCGGATCCGAAAGGCGCGGAACGGGCGTGGCACGGCGGGTGCACTTCCCTCCTCCTGTCGGCCGCTCGGGGTTTGGCGGCCCAAGCGAAAGGAGAGAGGAGATGAAACGAACCTGGGCGATTCTCGCGGCTCTTCTCGTAGCGGCGCCCGCATTGGGGGCCGAGACCATCAAGCTCGGAGGAATGCTCCCGCTGTCGGGGCGCCCGGCCGACCTCGGGATCACATGCAAGCAGGGCGCCGAGCTCGCGGTGAAGGAGATCAACGCCAGGGGAGGCGTCCTCGGCCGGAAGCTGGAGCTCCTCATGGCCGACGACAAGGGTAACGTGCAGGAGGCCCAGTCGCTCGCAAAGCGCTACATCCAGAAGGACGAGGTCGACTTCCTTTTCGGGCTCGTGAGCTCGGGTGCGGTCCTCGCGGTCTCCGAGATCGCCAAGCAGGAGAAGAAGATCCTGATGGTGACCGTCGCTTCCACCGACACTCTCACGAAGGAGAAGTGGAACCGCTACGTGTTCCGGGCGGGAACCTGTAACTCCCAGGAAGCGACGGCCCTGGCGCTCCACGCCCTGAAGGACAAGAAGCTCCAGAAGTTCTACAACATCGGCCCGGACTACGAGTACGGGCGGACCATGTGGGACATCTTCAAGGGCACGGTCAAGGCGAAGAACCCCAAGGCGGAGTTCCTGGGCGAGCAGTGGCCGAAGCTCTACGCGCCCGACTACACGACTTACATCAACGCGGTCCTGGCCGCCAAGCCGGACGCCGTCTTCTGTACCCTCTGGGGCGGCGACCTGGTCGCCTTCATCAAGCAGGCCAAGCCCTTCGGCGTCTTCGAGAAGATGAAGTGGATCATCGCCACCGGCGCCGACGTCACCGTCACCAAGGCGCTGGGAAAGGACATGCCGGTCGGGATCATCGCCGACCAGCGCTACTACTTCCACTGGCCGAACACGAAGAGGAACCAGGACTTCGTGAAGGCGTACATGGACGAGTACAAGGACTACCCGCCGGGATGGGCCGCTGAAGGCTACGACGCCGTCTACTTCCTCGCCGAAGCCATGAAGAAGGCCGGGTCGACGGACACGGAGAAGGTGATCGCTGCTCTGGAGGGGCTCTCCCTCGACCTCCCGCGCGGGAAGTCCACGCTGCGCAAGGAAGACCACCAGGCGTCCTGTGACTTCATGGCGGGCGATGTGGGGTTCGACAAGGCGTACCCCTTCGCCATTGTGACGAAGCCGGAGGTCTTCAAGGCCGACGAGGTGCTCTACTCCATCGAGGAGTGGAAGAAAGAAGCGCCGAAGCAGTAGGACCGCCCCGGGCCCCTTCGCTTCTGAGGGGGCCCTTCCCTAACCTGCGGGTGAAACATGGCGGCAGTTCTGGATCCCTCCTTCCTCGTCGTGCAGCTCTTGAGCGCCCTGCGGCTGGCCGCGTTTCTCTTCCTGATCTCCTCGGGCCTGACGCTCGTCTTCGGGGTGCTCAACATCCTCAACTTCGCCCACGGCGCCCTCTACATGCTGGGCGCCTACTTCACCTACTGGGTCGCGGCGACCGTGACCGGGACCGGAGGGTTCTTCGTCGCCCTCCTCGCCGCTCCCCTCGGCGTCGCCCTCGTGGGCGCAGTGATCGAGACGGGGCTCCTCCGGAGGATCTACATCCAGGAGGAGATCTATCAGCTCCTCCTCACTTACGCGCTGGTCCTCGTCATCGACGACGTGGCGAAGATCGTCTTCGGAGCGGAGTACAAGGCGATCTCGAAGCCGGCGTTCCTGGACGGCTCGATCGAGCTCCTGGGGGGCACGGTCCCGCTCTACACGATCCTGGTCGTGGTGGTGGCGCCCCTCGTGGCGCTCCTCCTCTGGTACCTCCTCTACCGGACGAAGATGGGCAAGATCGTCCGGGCCACGTCCTCCGACCGGGAGATGGCCGACGCCCTCGGGATCAACATGAAGGCCCTCTTCACCCTCGTCTTCGCCTTCGGCGCGATGCTGGCGGGCTTCGGCGGGGCCCTGGCGGGTCCCGCGAGGACCGTCTTCCCCGGGGTGGGCACCGAGGTCATCATCGAGTCCTTCGTCGTGGTGGTGATCGGCGGGCTGGGAAATCTCTGGGGCGCCCTCGTCGGCTCGCTCCTCATCGGCGCCCTGGAGACGATCGGGATCATCGTCTTTCCCGAATTCGAGATGGCCCTCATCTACGCGCTGATGGTGGTGGTGCTCATCTTCCGCCCGTGGGGGCTCTTCGGCCGGCCGCTGAAGATCAAGGCGCTCTCCGAGCGAAATCTCGGGATGGAGAAGCAGGAGGTTTCCCCGGTCCACTTCTCCGCTCCCCCGTTCCTGTGGCTTCTTCCCCTGGCGGTCCTGCTCGTCGTTCCGACGCTCGCGGCGCGGTTCTACCTGTACCTCCTGACCCAGGTCATGGTGGCGGCCCTCATGGCCATGGCGTTCAACCTGCTCCTCGGGACGACCGGGCTCCTCTCCTTCGGACAGGCGGCGTTCTTCGGGACGGGCGCCTACGCCGCCGGGCTGCTCCTCGCCAAGGGGGGGATGGGCACCGTGCCCGCCCTCCTCCTGGGGGTCGCGTGCGCAGCGGCCGTGGCGGGGGCCGTCGGGTTCTTCTGCGTGCGCCTGTCGGGCGTCCACTTCTCGATGCTGACCCTCGCCTTCGGGCAGCTCATCCACACGATCGCCTTCAAGTGGTACTCCTTCACGGGCGGCGACAACGGCCTCCAGGGGATCCCGGTCCCCGCGATCCCCGTGCCGGGAGTGGGGATGTGGGAGATCGGTTCGACGAGGACCGCCTACTACTTCGTGCTCTTCGTGGTCGCGGTCTCGGTAGGGCTCCTCCGGCGGATTCGGTCCTCTCCCTACGGCTCGACCCTCAAGGCGATCCGGGAGAACGGCCAGCGGGCGGCGTACCTGGGCGTCAACGTAAAGCTCTACCAGTGGAGCGCCTTCGTCGTCTCCGGCGCGTTCACCGGGCTCGCGGGCGTGCTCTTCACGCTCGTCGAAAAGTCGGTCTCGCCCGAGATCATCCACTGGACGAAGTCCGCGGACCCGGTGCTGATGACCATCATCGGAGGCATCTACACCTTCGTGGGACCGGCCGTGGGCGCCTTCGTCCTGACGGTCCTGAACTCCTATCTCGTGGCCTGGACCGAGTACTGGGCCCTCGTGCTGGGGCTGGTGCTCCTCGCCCTGGTGCTCCTGCTTCCGGGCGGGCTCGTCGGGTACGGGAACGAGAAGACCCGAAACCTTCTCACGCGCATAGGATGGATACGCCGATGGCGTTTCTCGAAGTCAGCCGAATCGTCAAGAGCTTCGGGGGCCTTCGAGCCCTCCACGAGGTGACCTTCTCCGTCGCGCAGGGGCAGGTCCACGCGATCATCGGGCCCAACGGGGCGGGGAAGTCGACCCTCTTCAACGTGATGACGGGGTTCCTTACGCCGGACTCGGGGCAGGTCACCTTCGACGGCGAGAAGATCTCCGGGCTCCCCCCCCACCGGGTGATCCGCAGGGGCATCGGGCGATCGTTCCAGATCACGAACATCTTCGCCCGGATGTCCGTCTTCGAGAACGTGCAGGTGGCCCTCTTCGCCCACCACGGCAAGAGCCGTAACCCCCTGCGGGCGGCCCGCGGGTACGGCGACGTGGGCGCCGAGGCGCTCTCGATCCTGGAGCAGGTGGGCCTCGCGGAAAAGCAGGAGAGCTCCGCCTCGGCCCTCTCGCACGGTGACCAGAAACGCCTCGAGATCGCGATCTCGCTCGCCTCGAGGCCGAGGCTTCTGATGCTCGACGAGCCCACGGCCGGCATGAGCCGCTTCGAGAGCCGCGAGACCGTGGGGCTGCTGCGGCGGATCGCGCGGGAACAGGGCCTCACGCTCGTCTTCACCGAGCACGACATGGACATCGTCTTCGGCATCTCGGAGCGCATCACGGTGCTCCAGCAGGGCGGCGTCATCGCCGACGGCACGCCCGCCGAGATCCGGGGGAATCCGGACGTCCGGAAGGCGTACCTGGGCGAAGAGATGGGGGCGTGACGATGGCCATTCTCGAGATCGACGAGATCCACACCTACTACGGTCAGAGTCACATCCTCTTCGGAGTCTCGGCCGCGGTCGAGAAGGGCGAGGTGGTGAGCCTCATCGGCCGCAACGGCGCCGGAAAGAGCACCACGTTCCGCTCGGTGATGGGTCTGACGCCGCCGCGGCAGGGACGCGTGCTCTTCAAGGGCAAGCAGGTTTCGGGTCTGCCGCCGTACCGCATCTGCCGAACCGGGGTAGGCTTCGTGCCGGAGGACCGGCGGTGCTTCCCGGACCTGACGGTGCGCGAGAACCTGGAGGTGGCGGCCAGGAGGGAGAGGGAGGTCTCGACCCCCTGGACCGTCGAGAAGCTCTTCGGGCTCTTTCCGCGGTTGGAGGAGCGCGAGAAGAACCTCGGGAGCCAGCTCTCCGGGGGCGAGCAGCAGATGCTCACGATCGCCCGCACCCTGATGACGAATCCCGAGGTGCTCCTCCTGGACGAGCCTTCCGAGGGGCTGGCGCCCCTCGTCGTCGCGCTCCTGGCCGACATGATCCTGGAGATCCGGCGGGAGGGCGTGACGGTGCTCCTCGCCGAGCAGAACCTTCACTTCTGTGCCAAGGTCTCGGACCGCGGCTACGTTATCGATAAGGGCCAGGTACAGTACGTCGGCCGGATGGCCGACCTGCTCGCCGACGAAGAGGTCAAGGAGAAGTACCTGGCGGTGTAATCGGGCGTTCCCGACCTGACGGCTTGCGTGAAACCGCTCCGGACCGAGGCGGGCTCACGCGCGCAACTTCTTCACGAGGAGGCGAGCTCATGGAACTCGCGGGAAAGGTGGCGCTGGTTACCGGCGCCGGGAACGGGATCGGTCGGGCCATCGCCGAGGCCTTCGGCAGGGAAGGGGTGCACGTCCTCGCCAACGACTTGGACGACTCCGGGCGCGAGGTCGCGGAGAAGGTGGGCGGCACGTTCCTGCAGGCGGATCTCTCCGATCCGGCAGCCGTCAAGGGCCTCGCCCTGCGGGCGCTCGACGCCCGGGGCAGGGTGGACATCCTGGTCAACAACGCGGGCTTCCAGCACGTCTCTCCGGTGGAGGACTTCCCGGAGGAGACTTGGGCGCGCATGATCCAGGTGATGCTCACGGCGCCCTTCCAGCTCATCAAGTACTTCGTCCCCGGGATGAAGGAGCGGGGCTGGGGAAGGATCATCAACATCTCGTCCCTCCACGGCGTGGTGGCGAGCCCCTTCAAGGCCGCGTACATCTCGGCGAAGCACGGCCTCCAGGGCCTCACGAAGACAGTGGCGCTCGAGGTTGCGCAGCACGGAATCACGGTGAACGCCATCTGCCCCGCCTACGTGCGGACTCCGCTGGTCGAGAAGCAGATCCGGGACCAGGCACGACACCACAGCATCGCCGAGGACGAGGTCGTCTCGCGGATCATGCTCGAGCCGGCCCCGATCAAGCGGCTCATCGACCCCGAAGAGGTAGCGGATTTCGCCGTCTACCTGGCCTCCGACCGTGCCCGCTCCTTCACGGGCGCCGGCGTGTTGATGGATCTGGGCTGGACGGCGAGGTAAGCCGCGGGGCAGTGGACGGAGTGGACGAAATGGACGGTGTGGACGGTCCGAAGGCCCAATCGGTCCATCGAGTCCATGGAGTCCATCGGGTCCATTCGCTCCCCCGCCGCCCCCGCCTTGCATCCGGACCTTCCCTTGATGTATTTGGAGCTACTTTCTGAGAGGAGTCGTCGATGGCAAAGCTGCTCTGGACCCCCGACCCGCAGCGGGCGGCGGGTACGAATCTCGCGCGGTTCATGGAATTCGTGAACCGCAGGCACGGTACCGACTTCCGGGACTACGACGCGCTCTACGCCTGGTCGGTGACGGAGATCCCGGCCTTCTGGAAGGCCGTCTGGGATTTTGCGGAGGTGAAGCACTCGGCTCCCCCGGAAGCGATCCTCGAGAACCCGGTCATGCCGGGCGCGCGCTGGTTCCGGGGAGCCCGGCTCAATTTCGCCGAGAACCTGCTCCGCTACCGGGACGGGCGGACGGCCCTCTCCTTCGTGGGCGAAGGGGGGAAGCCCCCGGTCTCGCTCTCGTACGGCGAGCTCTACCGGCGAACGGCGAAGTTCGCCCGCTTCCTGAAGGACGCGGGCGTCCGCCCGGGTGACCGCGTGGCGGGGTTCATGCCGAACATCAGCGAAACCATCATCGCCATGCTCGGCGCCACGAGCCTGGGGGCGGTCTGGTCGTCCTGCAGCCCGGACTTCGGCTTCAAGGGCGTGATGGACCGCTTCGGTCAGATCGAGCCGAAGGTCCTCGTGAGCGCCGACGGCTACTTCTATAACGGGAAGGTCTTCGACTCCCTGGAGCGGGTGGCGCAGGTGGCGCGCGAGATCCCGGCGGTCGAGCGGGTCGTGGTGGTTCCCTTCGCCTCGAGCGCTCCCGGGCTCTCGGGCGTGCCCCGGGCGATCTCCTGGGCGGAAGCGCTGTCAAACGACGCGGAGGAGATCGAGTTCGAGCAGCTTCCCTTCGATCACCCCGTCTACATCATGTACTCGTCGGGCACCACGGGCGTGCCCAAGTGCATCGTCCACGGCGCGGGCGGCACGCTCCTCCAGCACGTGAAGGAGCTTCTCCTCCAGACTGACCTGAAGCCGGACGACTCGATCTTCTACTTCACCACGTGCGGCTGGATGATGTGGAACTGGCTCGTGAGCTCCCTCTTCACGGGGGCGAACGTCGTCCTCTACGACGGGAGCCCGGCCCATCCCGATACCACGGTCCTCTGGAAGATGGCCCAGGACCGGAAGGTCTCGGTCTTCGGCACGAGCGCCAAGTTCATCAACATCTGCGAGAAGGCCGGCATCCGGCCGGGCAAGGAGTTCGACCTGAGCGCGCTCCGGGCCGTCCTCTCGACCGGTTCGCCGCTCTCGGTCGAGGACTTCGAGTGGGTGTACCGGGAGGTGAAGGCGGATCTCCAGCTCGCTTCGATCTCCGGCGGCACCGACATCATCTCCTGCTTCATGCTCGGTTCTCCCGTGAGCCCCGTCTACACGGGCGAGATCCAGAAGCGGGGCCTCGGCATGAAGGTCGAGGCGTGGAGCGACGAGGGGGCCCCCCTGGTCGGCGAGAAGGGCGAGCTCGTCTGCACGGCTCCCTTCCCGAGCATGCCTGTGTGCTTCTGGAAGGACCCGGGCAACGAGAAGTACCTCGACGCGTACTTCCGGCACTTCCCCGGAGTCTGGCGGCACGGCGACTACATCGAGATCACCGAGCACGCAGGGGTGATCGTCTACGGCCGCTCGGACGCGACCCTCAACCCTGGCGGCGTGCGCATCGGGACGGCCGAGATCTACCGGCAGGTGGAAGCCCTGGAGGAGGTCGTCGACTCCCTCGTCGTCGGCCAGCCCTGGGACAACGACGTCCGGGTCCTGCTCTTCGTCGTCCTCCGGCCCGGCTTCACCCTCGACGCGGCCTTCGTCAAGAACCTCAAGGACCAGATCCGGCGCAACACCACACCGCGGCACGTGCCCGACAAGATCATCCAGGTGCCTGACATCCCCCGCACGATCAACGGCAAAAAGGTCGAGTTGGCAGTCGTCAAGTGCCTCCAGGGCGAGGAGGTGAAGAACAAGGACGCCCTCGCCAACCCGGAGGCGCTGGAGTACTTCCGGGACATTCCGGAGCTACGCTCGTGAGTTGCGAGTTTCGAGCGGAAGAGTGGGATGTATGGGAATGATGGGAGTAATGGGAATGATGGGAGCTTTGAATCCCATAGCTCCCATAAGTCCCATGACGCCCCCGCCACCCGAAACTCAAAACCGCTCCTCGTAGTCGCTGCGGTATTGCGCCGAGAGGACGGTCGCATCCTCCTGGCCCGCCGGTATCCGAAGGGTCCACACGGCGGGCTGTGGGAGTTTCCGGGTGGGAAGGTGGAGCCCGGAGAGACTCCCGGAGAGGCACTCGCGCGGGAGATCCGGGAGGAACTCGGGGTCGAGATCTCGGTCGGGCGGGAGCTCACCCGGGTCGACCACTCGTACCCTCACGTGCGGATCCTCCTCATCGCCCTGGAGGCGGTGCTTCTCCGGGGCGAGCTGCGGGCGTTGGGCTGCCAGGACTTCCGTTGGATCGAGCCGTCGGCGGCGCTCGGTTATCCCATGCCGGAAGCCGACGTGCCGATCGCGCGGCTCGCCTGCCGCCCGGCGGTAGCCACGCCTCGCTCCCCGGAAGGCTAAATCAAGGGTCACACCGGCTAGAGATTCCACTCCGAAGCGCGAGCCGGGCCGCTTCGCCAGCCTTACGTTTCTACGGAAGCACGTTTACGAGCGCGGGTTGAAGCCCGCCGGCCCCCGGGACGGGCAGGTCCCGTGCGGGGCCAAGGCGCGGCGCCCGGGAGGTTCGAAGATGGCCAGTAGAGACGAGTTCGTCGCCAAGATGCACCAGAAGCTCGACGAGCTGAACGCGAAGATCGACGACCTGAGCCGCAGGGCCCGCAAGGAGCGGGGCGAGCTCCGGGAGTCGATCGAGAAGGAGGAGCGGGACCTGCAAGAGCAGAAGCGAGACGCTGAGAGCCGCCTGGCGCGGATCCGGGAGGCGAGCGGGGACGCCTGGGAGGAGCTGAGGGAGGGCGCCGAGCAGGCGTGGAGGAAGTTCAAGGACTCGGTCGATCGCGCCGTTTCCCGCTTCCAGCACCACTGAAGGGCGGGGGAGTGGACACGGTGGACGAAATGGACGACGTGGACCTGTCCGGCGGGTCCACCGTAGGGCGGGAGGTTCCCGCCCTACGCAAGCGCCCCGTCCTTGGGGCGCTGGGGCGCTTCCCTCCAGGAAGCGACCGGGGCTCTCCCGCCGATTCGGCTCAGTCCATCGAGTCCATTCTGTCCACCCGGCAAGCTTCCCCCGCGAGCCCACATCGGGTAGAGTCGCTCGCCGCTCGATAGTCGGCCGGCGATCCTCTCGACGAACGGGTGCAAGCCATGAAGCCAGGTTTCGACTTCCAGCCCAGCCCCGAATGGCCGGGCGGCTTCCACTTCTGGCACCACGGCCCGCTGAGCGTCTTTCAGATGCCGGGCTGGACGGCCTTCCTCATCCTGGCCGTGGGGGCGCTCCTCTACCTCGTCCCGACCTTCGTTGCGTACCGGCGGCGCCACCACAACCGAGCGGCGATCGGGCTCCTCAACGTTCTCCTCGGGTGGACGTTCTTCGGCTGGGCCATCGCTCTCGTGTGGGCGGCCACCACGGTCCGGAGTCCCTGGGGGCCCGAGCCGTACCGGAGAGACGTCTTCGTCCCGCCGCCGCCCGCCCCGCCTCCGGAGCCCTCGCCCCCGGGCCCGGCTCAACCTGCCGTCGGCGAGCCGTCGCGGAACGAGGACGAGACTTAGCCGCTCAGCGCGCGGGCGCGCCCCCCCGCGGCGAGATCGGGCGGGTTCTCGGGTTGTCGGTTCTCGGGAGCCGAAGACCGAAAACCCAAAACCGATAACCGAAAACCAAAAACCAAACACCACAAAAGCCGGGACCTTTTCGGGGT
>JACRCS010000398.1 GCA_016218905.1 Deltaproteobacteria bacterium | reverse complement strand
TCGCCCGAGCGTTCGACGTTTCGCCTCACCTGCTCGACGTTTTGCGGCGTGCCGGCATAGTCGTTGGGGATCACGGGGCCAGATTCGAACCCCTCTTCGGTCACCCCTCGCCACTGGGTGGCCGGCGTCCAGAGCGACTTCATGTAGGCCCGGTCGACGCCGGGCATCAGGAACACCTCGTCGCTAAGCCTCTGGAGCGTAGACAGGTAGTCTTGGTTGTAGATGGACTCGCCCGTGGTCTCCACGGCGATGCGCACGGCGTTGCCCAGGCCTCCGAGGTCGCCCTTGTGCTTCAGGTAGTTGGCTATGTACGGGTGCTTGGTGGGAATCGTCTTCTCGAAGCTCGCATTGAGTTTGAGCTTCGTCATGCCGTAGCCGAGCACCAGGGTGATCGCCAGGCAGATCGCCATGAAGAGGCCGCGATGGTTGAAGAGCGCCCGCTCGATCAGGTTGCCCGAGTGGGTGTCGAACTCTTCGACGGTGCGCACCACCGGCTGCTTTTCCAGAGAGGCGTCGTGCTTCATCGGGTCGCTCCCTTCTCAGTTCCGGGAGCGGCCTCGGTCATCGGTATGCGCAGAGCGCCCGCGTAGCCCACCGTTATCAGGCTTCCGTCACCCAGAGGCGTCATGCCGGCCACAGGGGGCAGCCGCACGCTGGCCAACGGCTGCACGCTTTTGCCTTGGTCCCGGCTCTCGAAGAGCATGCCGGCCTGGTTGGCCAGGAGCAGCCGTCCATCCGGCAGGGTGACAGTCGCGCTGAAGGAGATCGGCAGCGGTACGTCGATCTTGCTGAAGGTCTTCCCCTGGTCGGCCGTGCGGTAGGCGTTGCCCCGGAGTCCCGCGGCGATCACCTCACCCGTGGACGTCACCGCCAGGGCGAAGTAGGTGCCGCCGTAGGGCGTGGTCAGGCGCGTGAAGTTCATCCCGCCGTCGGTGGAGCGCAAGAAGAGCCCCTGCTCGCCGGCGAGGTAGACGGTCTTGCCCGCCGCTCGAATGGCGTAGAGGTGCAGCCCCTTGGGATTGTCGACCCGGTCGAGCCACGGCTTCCACGTCTTCCCTCCGTCGTCGGTGCGAAGAATCAAGTTGTAGGCGCCCACCACGAAACCCATCGTCTCGCTCTCAAAGAAGAGAGCAAGAAACGGCTTGTCGGGCCCGTCGGCCACCAGGCGCGCGGCCTCGGCTAGCGCCTTTTGGGCCGCCGCGTCGCCGGGCTTGGCCGCTTGCGCCTTGGCCTGGGCGGCATCCAGAAAGAGCCTCGCGGCGGTCTTGCCGTCGAGCTGACGCGTCCAACTTTCTCCACCGTCTTCGGTATGGAGCACCGTGCCGGCGTGGCCGGTCGCCCAGCCCTGCTTGGGTGACGGGAACACCACTGCCGTGAGAGACACGCTGGTCGGCACCTTGGCCTGCCGCCAGTGCTTCCCGCCGTCGTCGGAGAGCACCACGATGCCTCGCTCCCCCACCGCCACCAGCCGATTCCCCGCCTGGGTCACGTCTAAGAGCACTGACTGCGCAGCCGCCTTCGTCATCACCGCCGGGCGGTCGGGCAGGTCGACCACCTTCGGTATGGGCGCAACGCCGCGGTGCTGGACCTCGCCGTGGTCGCTTCCCTCAGGGTTCCCAGGATGCCCCGGCCCCCCCGCCAAGGCGACACCCCCTATCGCGAGAGCAAGCGCGACGGGGATAAGAGCCCAGCCTTTCTACATCCGACCGATCGGTCCGATCTTGTCCATCGTGTTCTCCGGAAAGAAGAGGGGCGGGCTTCCGGACCCGCCCCCGTGCGGTCAAACAAGCCTACCGAACACCTTCCCCTGCCATTGCTTCCGGCGTGAAGACCCGGTCCGGCCACCGCGGCGTGGTCTTTAACTGCTCCGCCTTCTCGTTCATGACGACATTTGCGAACCAGGCATTCGAAACGAGGTCGTAGAAGCCGAAGGACTCGCTCGTGACTGCTGGATGATCCGGCGCCGCTATCGGGAGACTCCACAGGGTCTTCCAGAGCCGCCCGCCCGCGTCCCAGCGGTCCGCGAGTACGGCGATCCAAGAGTCTTCATCGAAGTAGTAGGTGCCCTTTGGCGCCTGGTGGCGCTTCCCCTTGGCGAGAGTCGCCTGCACCACCCAAACCCGGTGAAGCTCCCAGCGCAAGTGGTCGGGATTTACATGATGCTCGCCGATTACATCGGAGTCCCTTTTGGGCACATACGTCCGATTGGTGTTGTACGGGATGAACATCTCCTTCTTCCCCACGAGCTTCCAGTCGAACCGGTCAATTCCCCCCCCGTCCCAGACATAGATGTCGTCGAAACCCATCACCCCGGCTGAAGCCGGCGTCGGCGTATCGCAGCAGGGGTTGGGTAGCTTGCGCACCCGGCGCTGGCCGGTCAGGTAGACCCACCCCTGGGTCTTGCTATCGTCGACGTTCCTTCGGACCAAGAGCGCTTCGCCCGCCCGGACCGGTGGGCCGGCGTTGGTCATCCGGATCGCCCAGTACTCTCCGTCCCACTTCTCCGGTGAAACGTCACGGTAGTAGTAGGGCGCACGCAGCTCGGCCTGGACATCTGAGGTCAGCACGCGCTTGCCGTCGGCCGTCACGAGAATCGCATGCATGTCAAAGTGCCACGATTCCCCTCGCCACCGAAGAAGGTGATTCCAGACCAACTCGACCCCGCTCTTCGGAATCGGAAATGGAATTCCGCCGTACGCACCTTGTGGCTGCGGTCCGGCTGCGCCCTCGATGATCTTGGCCCTTGTGGCGTTCTTGAGGGTGTTGTCGTAGACCCACTGAGGAGCCACGCCTGTGCGGCGGGTCGGATAGACATCGAGGCGGTAGGTGTTCGGGTGTTTCTTGAGCATGGCCTTCACGCCGTCGGTCAGCTTGTCGGCGTACTGGTCCATGTTCTTGGCGGTGATCGAGAAGAGCGGTTTCTCGCTGGCGAACGGGTCGGGCCGCCGGCCGCCGTTTTTGAAACCGGGAATCGGTGTGGTGTAACCCCCATCCCACGCCGGGATAGTCCCTTCCTTGTTGCCCGCCTTCTCCCCCCCGAGCGGAGTCAGCGCCGTCTTCAACTGCTCGGCCTCCTGGGCCGAGACGGCGGCGACGGCGGCGCCGCTCCCGACGAGCACGGCGCAAAGGGTCCCGGTAAGCACTGCCTTGGCGGATACTCTCATCTTCGTCCTCCGTCAGAACGTGCGGCGAACCGAGAAGGACACGAAGTCACGGTCCGCGAGTGACTGCTTCATGCTCTGGTTGCTGTTGGCGTCCAGGAAGCCCTCCTCCGGGCCGTAGAAGTGCGTGTAGCTCAGGCCGAACCGCCAGGCGTCCAGGTATGCGGCGGAAAGGCCGATGCTCATGTCGCCGCCCTTATCGGGACCGAACACGCCGACGACGGAGGACTTCCCTTGGGGGAAGTACGAGAAGCCGAGGGGCACGCTCAGATCCAGCCCGGAGAAGACCTGGCGGTAGGTTGGCTCGTAGATCATCCGGAAGCCCCAGGCCGTCTTTTCGGTGTTCGGGTCCAGCGCCGCCTCGTTCTTCGTGATGCTGGTGCGCCGGTTGCCCGCGACCTCGCCGAGAAACGACGCCTCTTTGGAGATGAAAGAGGGACCGAAGGTCGCGAGCCAGGAGACCTGCGCGTGCACGGAACGGCCGACCGCGTAGGCCGGGTTGTTGTCGTTGTCCGCGTTCGGGTTCACCCCCGGGAAGCCCGGAAAGATGGAGTTCGCCGGGAGGATCGGTTCCGCGATGCTGACCAGGGGCGTGTTGCGACGCATGGAGACCTCGGCCGCCCAGTTCCACGACCCGAAGGTGGTGCTGGCGCTCACGCCGTAGGCCTGGACGTCCTCGGGGTAGACGAGGAAGTACTCGCCCACCTTCCCCACCGTGAAGTCGACCACCGCGGGATTGATGACGTTGCCCGTGGCGGCGTCGACGCCGGGCCGCACGTACACCTGGGGAGTCTTGTCGTGGTAGCGGATCGCGTAGAAGCCGAGGTCGAGTCCTAGGCCGGGCCGGACCTTTAACTGGACTCCGCCCTGTCCCGAGTCCCGAGCGTCCAGGTCGTCAGCCCGGAAGAAGGCGGCGCCGCCGCCGACCAGCAGCCGTTCACCCCCCTCGTCGAGGATATCAGTGCTGGAGAAGTAACTGCCGGAGGCCGGCAGCCGGGTCTT
>JACRCS010000397.1 GCA_016218905.1 Deltaproteobacteria bacterium | reverse complement strand
GGACCCACCAGATCCGGGTCCACCTCGCGGCCGTGGGGCATCCTCTGGTGGGCGATCCCGTCTACGGGGGCGTCCAGCGCGCCCGCGGTGTCGCCGACCCGCGGGTGCGGAAGCGGCTCGAGGCCGAGAAGCCCCAGGCTCTCCACGCCTGGCGCCTCGCGTTCCGGCACCCCGGCACGGGAGAGGAGCTGGAGCTGGAGGCCCCGCCGCCGGAGGAGATGGTGAGGTTGATTCGGGATCTGGGGGGGGAGTGGCCGCCTCAAGGGTGAAGGGACCTGAGGGACCGAAGAGACACAAGCGACTCGTCCTGTTCGTCCCTTGGGGTCGCTTGAACGCTGACGCGTCCTTCGCGCCCCCGAACCTCAGTTGATCTTCGCCAGCTCCACGGTGAAGTGGCCGACGATGACCTTGCTCTGGAACTTTACGGGGCGGCGCCACTGGTCGTCGGTGAGCCAGATCAAGATCCGGGCGCCGGGGCTCTTCTTGAAGATGCCGCCGATGCCCTCGATCTTCGGCTCGATGATCACCGTCTTGAAGGTGCCCGCGGGCACCTCGACGGTCTCGCGGCCGAGCACGGCGATGGTGCCGGAGATGAGCTTCTTCCCGTCCGTGATCTCCATCTCGACGGGGGCGTCGCCGACCGTCATGGCGCGGTAGGCGAAGAAGCAGGAGAGGGGGTCCTGCACGTCGGCCGGGACCTTCAGCGGTTCTCTCGGTTTGCCGTTCTTCCGGGCGTTCGCCACGCCCGCCTGATGGTCGAAGACGATCTCCTCTTCGCGGAGCTTGGCTCCCCACCCCTCCTTGGCCTTTTTGTAGTAACGGGTCACCTGGGGCCCCGGCAAGGTGACGAGAGACTCGATGAGCTCCTTGACGGGGTAGATGGTGCGCACGACGGGCAGCGTCTCCGCCCGCGCACGAAAGAGGAGCTTCCCTCCTCCCTGGTCGTGCACCTCCAGGTAGGCGCGGGCCGCCGGAATGACGCCCCAGCGGACGCGAAACTCGAGCGTCTCGCCCGCCAGGCGTGTCAAGGGCAGCGGCGGCTCGAGTGCGATGGAGCCGGAAGCGAGCAGAGTCGAACAGAGGCAGACGAGAAAGAGCAGGCGATGTCGCAGCATGGGATCAGCATACCCGTCCCCGTAGTCTCGGAAAATGGACTTTGGTTCCGTTCGCCCCTGCTCGGCCGGGTGCCGGGCCTCCTCCACGGCTTCACCCTCAGGGCGGCGGGCGACTTTGCGAATCCGGAGATCGGGGGCATGCTGGTGGCAGAGACCGGAGCGCGGGAGCTGAGACTCCTGCGGCAGGTGCATGGGACGGCCGTGGCGGACCCCGGGCGGGAGAGCGCGCCGGCCGACGCGTGGGCCGGCGCGCCGGAAGGGGGAACGCTGCTCGGCATCGTCACCGCAGACTGTCTCCCGGTGCTCCTGTGCCATCCCCGCTCGGGCCGTCTGGGCCTCGCCCACGCCGGCTGGAGGGGAGCGACCGGAGGGATCATCGGCGAGACCCTCAAGGCGATGGGAGTTGCGGCCGAAGAGATCCTCGCTGCGCTCGGCCCCTGCATTCGTCCCTGCTGCTACGAGGTCGGTGAAGACGTGGCCCTCGCCGCGAGGCGCAGCCGGGCCCCATTCGACTTCCTATGGCCCTCGGCGGGCGGCACGTACCGGTTCGACCTCGCCGCCTTCGCGAAAGCCGAGCTCCTGGAAGCGGGTGTGAGTCCGGAGAGCATCGACTGCCTCTCCTGCTGCACTGCCTGCCGTCCCGACCTCTTCTTCTCGTTTCGAAAGGAAGGGCCGACCGGCCGGCTTCTGAGCTTTCTGGGCTGGCGGAAGCGGCCGTGAAGAAGGGTATCCTCATCGGGCTCACGGGCGGCATCGCGAGCGGGAAGAGCACGGCGGCCCGCTTCTTCCGGGAGGCAGGGGCCGAGGTGATCGACGCCGACCGGCTGGCCCGCTCCGCGGTGGAGCCCGGCCGCCCCGCCCTCGAGGAGATCCGGGCGGAGTTCGGCCCGTCGGTGATCCTTCCCGACGGAACGCTCGATCGCGCCGCGCTGGCCGCGAAGGTCTTCGGTGACGAAGAGGCAAGGGCCCGGCTCAACCGGATCGTCCACCCGCGGGTGGAGGAAGAGGTCCGGCGGGAGGTCTCGCGGATCCGCGGCGCGGACCCGGGCGCGGTGATCGTCTACGACATCCCGCTCCTCTACGAGGGAGGGCTCGCAGACCGGTTCGACGCGGTGGTCGTGATCTACGTCCCCAGGGAGGAGCAACTCCGCCGCCTCCGGGCCCGGGACGGGCTGAGCGCCGAGGAGGCGGCGGCTCGGCTCGCCTCCCAGATGGACATCGAGGAGAAGGCCCGCCGCGCAGACTTCGTCGTCGAGAACACGGCCTCCCCCGAGGACCTGCGGCGCCGGGTCGAGCTATTGCTGAAGGAAATTCGAGGGGATCGGGAAAATTGACGGTTGACAACGACACGGCTGAGCGGTTATCAAAGGGTGGAAACGAAAAGCCCTGCGCCCTCCGGCATTCCGCTTTCCGCCTCTTTCAGCCGCTCCTGAGAGGCCTTTTCGAGAACCCCTGAAGAACCCAACAGAGGCGCCGCCATCGCCCGAGCGGTGGAGTCCGGCATCCATCATTTCCGATGCATGCCCTCTGCCGAAGCCTACGGCGGCCCTAACTGCCCAAGGCGCAGCCTCGCCCAGACTCCACATGCGAACCGAAACCCGAAAACCCACCGACAAATCCCACGACGGGAGCGCCTCGCCCATGCACCTGCAAGAACTGAAGCGAAAAGGCATCAACGAGCTGACCGAGCTGGCGGAGAACCTCAACATCGAGGGCGCGACGCGGCTCCGGAAGCAGGACCTCATCTTCGCGCTGCTCAAGGCCCAGACCGAGCAGAACGGAAGCATCTTCGGAGAGGGGGTCCTCGAGCTCCTGCCGGACGGCTTCGGCTTCCTGAGATCCCCCGACTACAGTTACCTCCCGGGCCCCGACGACATCTACGTCTCCCCGAGCCAGATCCGGCGCTTCAACCTCCGCACCGGCGACACCGTGAGCGGTCAGATCCGGCCTCCGAAGGACTCAGAGCGTTACTTCGCGCTCCTGAAGGTGGACAGCATCAACGGCGACGGTCCCGAGAAGACCCGCAGCCGGATGCTCTTCGACAACCTGACGCCCATCTACCCAAATCAGCGGATCAAGCTCGAGGCGGAGCCGAGCCTCTATTCGATGCGAGTCGTGGACCTGATCGCGCCGATCGGCATGGGCCAGCGCGGACTCATCGTCGCCCCTCCCCGGACGGGCAAGACCGTGCTGCTCCAGCAGGTCGCCAACTCCATCACGACGAACCACCCCGAAGTCATCCTCATCGTGCTCCTCATCGACGAGCGGCCCGAGGAGGTCACGGACATGCAGCGGTCCGTGAAGGGCGAGGTGGTCTCCTCGACCTTCGACGAAAAGGCCCAGCGGCACGTCCAGGTGGCGGAGATGGTGATCGAGAAGGCGAAGCGCTACGTCGAGCACGGCAAGGACGTGGTGATCCTGCTCGACTCCATCACGCGGCTCGCGAGGGCGTACAACACCGTCGTGCCCCACTCCGGAAAGATCCTCTCCGGCGGCGTGGACTCCAACGCCCTCCACAAGCCGAAGCGGTTCTTCGGGGCGGCCCGGAATATCGAGGAGGGCGGGAGCCTGACGATCATCGCGACGGCCCTCATCGACACCGGCAGCCGCATGGACGAGGTCATCTTCGAGGAGTTCAAGGGCACCGGCAACATGGAGCTCCACCTGGACCGGAAGCTCGCCGACAAGCGCATCTTCCCGGCCCTCGACATGCAGCGCTCGGGCACCCGGAAGGAAGAGCTCCTCTACACGGGCATGGAGATGAACCGCGTCTGGGTCCTCCGAAAGGTCCTCTCGCCGCTCAACCCCGTGGACGCCATGGAGTTCCTCCTCGACCGGATGAAGGGAACGAAGATGAACATCGAGTTCCTGGAGTCGATGAGCGATTAGCTGGAGCGCAAGACGCGGGCTGGCGACCCAGCCACTCGAGACTCGATCCTCGAAACTTGGATTGCATGCCCAGACAATGGCCCCTCGTTGAATCCGTAGTCGAGAAGGACTACCGGATCTTCTCCCTCCGGCGCGACCGTGCGGTGAGCCCGCGGACGGGCAACACGCACGACTTCTACGTCCTCGAGACTCGGGACTGGGTGAACGTCATTCCGGTCACGCCGGCGGGCGAGGTCGTGATGGTCTCGCAGTACCGCCACGGGATCCGGAGCGTGACCCTGGAGATCCCGGGCGGACTGGCGGACGGCGGGGGGGAGCCCCCGATGGAGGCCGCTCGCCGCGAGCTCCTCGAGGAGACCGGCTACCGGCCCCGGGAGATGATCCACCTGGGCAGCGTGCACGCCCAGCCGGCCCTCCAGAACAACTACTGCCACACCTACCTGGCCCTGGACGTCGAGCCCGTGGCCGAGCCCCAGCCCGACGCGGGGGAAGACCTCCACCTCGTCACCTTCCCCCTCTCCGACATCCCCGAACGGATCCGAAGAGGCGAGATCACCCACGGCCTCGTGCTGTCGGCGTTCTACTGGTACGAGCTATGGCTGAAGGGCCGCTGACGCGGCCCGTTTTCAGTTATCGGTTGTCGGTTATCAGTTGACGGTTACGTTACGGGTCATTCTTCATTCTTCATTCTTCATTCTTCATTCTTCATTCTTCATTCTTCATTCTTCATTCTTCATTCTTCATTCTTCATTCTTCATTCTTCATTCTTCATTCTTCTTGGAGCTCCGGGTGGTTCCTCAGGTAATCTCCCACCTTCGCGTCCACGTTGAGGGCGTGCTCGCTTAACCAGCTCATTAACCAACCGTGGATCTCGATCGTGATGAGCCTGTCGTCCGGGCACTGGGCAAACGCGGCGGCGCGGGTGGCCAGGTCCTTTTTGAAGCGCTCGTGAATCGCCCGGTGCTCCTCGTACCCGGGGTAGCCGCAGCGCTTCATCAACGCCTCTTCGTAGCCGAAGTGCTCACGGACGTAGTCGTTCAGGAAGGCGAGGAGGTCTGCCATCGTCTCCCTGCCCTTGCCTACCTTCATGGCCTGGCCGAGCTCGTTCAGCTTTTCGACGAATCGCTGGTGGTCTCGGTCCACCCTGTCGATCCCGGTGTCCATGAGAGGGTCCCACTGGGGCATTTCGGCTCCTCATCGTCGAGCGCTGGTTCGGTGTAGAGGCGATTCTGCGCCGGATGGCCTCCGGCTTCAACAATGTGGACGCCACCGCGTGCACGGACGGGGGATGGTCGTCTTTCAAGTCAGGATGCGCGACTCCCGAACCGCGCGGGTGGAGCCCCGGACGTACCGCTCCTCGTCGCGTCCGGCCCGAAAGCGGTCGGTGTTGACGCCCCAGGACCGGGCGACGGTTCGAACGAGCTGGGCCGAGGCGTGGGCCAGGAGGAGGGGGGCCGCCTCCGGCGGGACCTCCGGCAGCGCGACTTCCCCGGGCCCGCGGACGTGGGGGAGGGTAGAGAGGATGAGGGGGGCCGCGCCGAGCTCTTCGCGGAGGACCGGCGAGATCTCCCTCGCGCGCTCGAGGGTCGGCGGATCGTGGGCGAGGAAGGCCACGGGGCTGCCGGTCTCGGTGGT
>JACRCS010000379.1 GCA_016218905.1 Deltaproteobacteria bacterium | reverse complement strand
TGAAAGTAGTCGGGCAGCACGGCCTCGACGGCCTCGATCTCCTGGAGGAAGGGGAACGGGGGTGAGAGAGGGTGGGGCAGCGGGTCCGGGCCGGCCCGGGCGTCCGGCGCACGCAGCCGCTCGAAGAGGTTCCCGCCCTCCGTGGCGTGGAGACGCCGGGCCAGGCTTCCCTCCCGCCGGCTGAACCCCTCGTTGCGCCCCGCCCCGAAGCGCCATCGGAAGGCGACCCAGCGGGCGGCCCGCCGCAGGACGCCCTCCTCCGGGAGGAAGTGCGCCCGAAGCCTCTCCACGAAGCCCTCACGCCAGCGGCGGCTCAGACCGGCAAAGGCGGTCCGCGGGTCGGCCTGCCAGGGGCGCAGGGGCTCGGGAAGGGCGCTGTCCTGTCGGCTGCCGACGTCGATGAAGAGGCGCGCCGCCAGGGTGCCCGCGCACTTTCGGCGAAACGAGTCCGGGTCCCAGAAGTCGAGCTCCCCGTCGAATTCGCACACAGTCCCCGGCTCCGGGCCGCCACCGGCCCGGGCATCGACGAGGAAGAGGAAGACCCGGCGGCCGTCCTCGTCACGGTCTCCGGTCAGGAAGAGGTAGGTCAGGCCGAGCCGGCGCCGCCGTGCGAGGTCGGCTGCCTCGGAGAAGGACTCGTAGACGAAGACCGGGTCGTCGCAGAGGAGCTCGGGGCTCCGGAGGAGCACCCGGACCTCGCGGGCCGAGCCCCCTTCCCGGAGCGCGTCGCGCAGCTCCCGACGGAGGGCCTCCTTCCCCTCCTCGGCCAGGCTCCCGAGCCCGGCGAGGTCCACCCAGAGCGTGCCCTTGAGCCGCTCCATACTACCTCTTCAGCCTCCTGACCCACGGCCTCCACATCCCCCCGCTTCTCGCCTTCGGAATTGCTCTGGCCGGAATCGCAGGTTTCGCCCGCGTCATGAAGAGACGCCACGGCGAGAGAGGACGTACGGCGGTAGAGTAGGCGCTCGTCGACCAGCGGCTCAGCGCCCTCACCCCTCCGCGGCGAGTTTGAGAACGTGCGACTCGATCTCGCGGGGGTCGCCGACACCGTTGTCGATCGCCCACTCGCTGACCCGGCGCAGGAGGTCACCCACCTTCGGTCCCGGCGAGAGGCCCGTGAGCTCCATCACCCGCGCACCGGTGATGACCGGGCGCGCCTTCGCCCCCTCGGTCTCCACCCACCGGGCGGCCGTTGCCTCCGCCCGCGAGAGAAGCCGGTCCAGCTCCGCGACGGACACCGGGTCGCCCCGCGCGGCCTGATCGCAGCGCGTCACGTTCTTCAGAAGGGTCCAGTTGGGGTCTGCCACCAGGCGCACGACCTTCGACGGCCGCATCTCTTCCAGGGCTGCGGCCTTCATGTGCTCGGCGGAGGCGAAGGACAGCTTCCGGACGAGATCCCCCGAGAGCTTGAGCCGCGTCCCCAACTTCTCGATGATCTCGACCCCCGCCCGGTCGTGGCCGTGGTACGTGGGAATTCCGTCGCGTTCCTGATGGGTCGCGGCCTTGCCAACGTCGTGGAGGAGGACCGCCAGATTCACCTCCGGGTCAGGGGCGGAGTTGGCCTCCAACGCCGCCAGGGTGTGCGCGTA
The DNA here is from genome assembly GCA_016218905.1 of Deltaproteobacteria bacterium. Next base: position 4,806 of record JACRCS010000379.1, on the reverse strand, counting down.
CACGTCGCCCTCGGGGTGCCACTTCGGGTCGTGCGGCAGGCCTTTCAGGGCCTGGACCTCCGGCAGCACGTGCCCGAGGAGCCCGAGTTCGTCCATGCAGCGGACGGCCCGGGCGAACGAGGGCCCCGGCAGGGCCGCCATCTTGAGGAGCTCCTCCGCGAGCCGCTCGGGAGCAAGGGCCGAGACTCGGGGCGCCACGCCGGCGGCGGCCGCCCTCGTCGCCACGTCGATCGAGAACCCGAACCGCGCCGCCAGGCGCACGGCTCGCAGAGCCCGGAGCGGGTCCTCGGCCATCCGCTCCGCCGGGTCGCCGACGGCGCGGACGAGCTTGCGCGCGATGTCCTCCCGACCGCCGAAGGGGTCCTGGACCGCTCCCCGCGCGTCCAGGGCCATCGCGTTCATCGTAAAGTCGCGCCGTGCCGCGTCCTCGGCGAAGGTCGCCCCCTCGTCCATCCCGCAGGGCCGCCCGTCGTCCCCGAAACGCGTCTGCCCCCGGAACTGAGCCACCTCGAAGCCGTACCCGCCGTGAGGCACGGCCACGATGCCGAAGTCCTTGCTCTTGCCGATGTCGTGGACGCGGAAGAGGGTTGCCAGTTCGGAAATCGGCATGTTGGTCGCGAGGTCCAGGTCGCCGGCGGGCCGCCCCATCACGCGGTCGCGGACCGCGCCACCGACGATCAGGGCCGTGTATCCGGCCGACTCGATGGCCCGGAGGATGTCGAGGGCCGCGGCCAGCTGGGGGTCAGTGGAGTGACTCAAGACCAAGCCCTCCCGAACGATGTGCAGCCTTGTTCTAGTGCCCGACGAACGCGCTCAAACAACTTTGCCCAGACTGAAGATCTTTCGCCAGGGCAGCACCCGGGCTTCCGAGCGCAGCTGCTCTTCGTCTCCGCCGTAGACGAGCCAGGCTTCTCCCGCCTGGGCACCTGCCAAGGCCGTCCAGAACCTCAGGCCCGAGAAGAAGTCGCTTGCCACGGTGCGTCCTGCCTTCACCTCGACGGGGACCAGGTCGAGCCCTCGGTCGATCACCAGATCGACCTCGTGGCCTGTGCGGTCGCGCCAGAAGTAGAGGTTGGACGGCAGGCCCCTCTCGAATCTTGCCTTCAGGAGTTCGCTCACGACCCAGGTCTCGAACAGGGCCCCTCGCAGCGGGTGGCCTGCAAGCTGCTCCCGGGCCTGAATCCCGAGCAGCCACGCGGTGAGACCGGCATCGAGGAAGTAGAGCTTCGGAGTCTTGATGAGCCGCTTGTTGAAGTTCCGGTGGTGAGGGGGCAGCAGGTGGACGAGATAGCTCGCCTCGAGGACCGAGAGCCAGGAACGGGCGGTGTTGTGGGTGATGCCGCAGTCGCTCGCCAGGGAGGAGAGGTTCAAGAGTTGCCCGGTCCGGCCCGCGCAGAGCCGCAGGAACCGCTGGAACGCGCTCAACTCGCGCACGTTCACGAGGCTGCGCACGTCCCGCTCGAGGTAGGTCTGCACGTAGTTGGCGTACCAGGGGCCGGGGTCCAGAGGACGATCGTAGAGGACGGGATACGACCCGGCGAAGAGGAGCTCATCGAGTTTCCCCGGCGCACGACCGGCGGCCGTCAGCTCCCCCAAGGAGAGGGGCAGCAGCGTTACCAGAGCGACGCGGCCCGCGAGGCTCTGGGTGATCCCCGAGAGCAGCCCGAACTGCGAGGAGCCCGTCAACACGAATAGGCCCATCCGCCGCTCGCGGTCTACGATCCCCTGCAGGTACGAGAACAACGCCGGGCACCGCTGGGCCTCGTCCAGAACGGCTCCGTCCGGATAGGACGCGAGAAACCCCCGCGGATCTTGTTCCGCCAGCTCCCGGCGGTCGGGATCCTCGAGCGTTACGTAGGGTTTCTCGGCGAAAACCCGCTGGACGAGCGTCGTCTTGCCCGACTGCCGCGGACCCGTGACCGCGACGATTGGGTAACCCTCGGCGTACTTGAGAAGGACGGCTTCTGCCGCGCGCGGGATGAACATGGGAGCAGTCTGGCCGCTAACTGGCGAATTGTCAATTCAACTGACAATTGGCAAGAGACGAAGGACCCGGGCCTGCGCGAGCAGTTCCCCCTGCGCTCGCCGCGCCCACCCAAGGGCTGCAGCAGCACCGCCGCATCCCAGCGGAACGCCGGCCAGTTCGCGTGCTGCCAGACCCAGTGCAGCGATTCGGAGGACTTTTCGTTGCGTTTCATGCAGCGCTTCTACGTCGAACTCGCTGCGGTCTCCATCCCCATCGGTCTTCAAAACGAGCGTCTCTTGCCGGCCTGGTCTGGACCGGCCTCTACTTCGTCACCCCGAGCAACGAGGAGAGGGGCACCGCCACCAAACGCTCCCCGAGCCCCCTGACCTCTTCGCCCAGGTAGGCGAGCACACCGAGTTGGAACCGGGAGCCCGCGTCGCCCTGGAGCGCGCGCAGACCACTGGTATCGCGGTGACCCAAGGTGCGGGCCGACTTGAACTCCACGGCCACGATCCGGTCCCCTCGCTCGACGACCAGATCCACCTCGGCGCCGGCCGAGGTCCGCCAGAAATGGTATCGGGAACCGCCGGCCAACCCGTCCCACGCGATGAGGTCGGAGATGGCGAAGGTCTCGAGCAGGGCACCATCACGGCCCGCCGCCACCGCCGCGCGCCAGTCCCAGGCGTTGGCCGCCCACGCAGCCGCTCCGCAGTCCACCGCGAAGAGCTTCGGGGACTTCACCAGCCGTTTTGACACGTTGGGGAAGTAGGGGTGCAGGAGGCGAATCTGGTAGGCCACCTCGAGTAGGCCGAGATAGCGGTCCGCCGTGGTGTGCGAGATCTTGGCGTCGGTCGCGAGTTGGCTCTTGTTGAGCAGGCCGCCGGTGCGGAGCAGCGCCAGGCTGGTGAGCCGCGAGAACTCGGGCACGCTGCTGATCTCGGAGAGTTGGCGTAGGTCGCGCTCCAGGAAGGTGCGGCGGTAGCTCTCGTACCACGCGCGCCGCTCCTCCGGCCCCAGCGCGTAGACCTCTGGCATCCCCCCCGCTAAGGCGAGAGCCCGCGCCCGTTCCCCACCGTCCGGCATCCCAGGGCTCATGGCGGCCACGAACTCGGCGGCCGACGAAGCGGAAAACGCGGCGTCGAGGGTCTCGGGCCGAGGGGCACCGGCGATCTCCGACCACGACAGAGGGGGTAGATCGAGGTACACGGCGCGGCCGGCCAACGACTCGGTCACGGACCTAAGCCCCAACAGGTTGGCCGACCCGGTCAGGAGGAACCGCCCGGGGGAAGGGGCGCGATCCACGGCCAGCTTCACGGCCCTCAGAACGTCCGGGGCCCGCTGGACCTCGTCGATGACGGTCAGCCCTGCCCCTTGGGCGACGAGGCCGTCCGGATCGTCGGTCGCCTGGGAGAGGGTCAGGGGGTCATCGAGGGTAAGGTAGGTGCCCCCTCGCCGCTCGAGCACCAAGCGGGCCAGGGTGGACTTGCCCACCTGCCGTGCGCCCGAGACCACGACGACCCGAAAGGTGTCGAGGCGACGGCAGACGATGTCGGTGGCGTGGCGGTTCAGGATCGACATATCATGGATTTTGCACGACAGGTGGTGAATTTGCAAGGCTAGGGCGGATTGGTAATCAGACCTTCAATAGCCCTGCCTTGGTGTGCGGCGATACTTTGCGGATCCTGCACCAGGGAGGGCTGCGCGTTCGGCTCCGCCAGAGCATTCCCGGGGCGACCCGGTCCGAGGGTGCTGGCAAGAGCAACAAAGCAAGCAAGGAAGTCCCGTCCGTTCGCAACTGAGCACTCTTGCCAAAAGGCTACATACCCTGATCAACGCTCTTCTGCATCTACGTCCCTCTTGCGTCCCCTTAGCGGGGACTATAGAATGTCCCGTAGTCTGGCCCTTCTGTATCTACCGACCACAAAGCTCTCGTGCATGAGCGTCGGCCCTCGTATCGACACCCCCCTCGATTTCGGCCGCCTCCGCCGCCACCACCCGCCGGATTCCCATGAAGAGTTCCAGACAGAACACGTGCCCGCTCGTGCACGTAACGACCACGGTGCCGTCCGGCAAGAAGACACGGGGCTCCAATTGCGCCGTTGCGTTCCATGCGGCGTTTCCGACCGCTACGGAGACGCGAGTACTCCATACGCGCAAACAGCCTTGTACCAAACATCCTGTGGCGACCCCACTCGACAATTTAGCCACAACCAATTCTGCGGGTGCCGAACCATCATCGTAGGAATTGAGCGCGGCGCCCTCGGAGGTCCACGAGCGCAGCGTCTTGTCCATCGACCACGAGAGAATCCGACCGTCCGGCAGGACGGTCGCTCCGGCGACACGCTTCGTATGCCCTTTCAAGGTCGCTAGCTACCGGGTTCCGAAGTCATTCCAGCCAGCCCAGGACCAACACACTCGGCAGCCGAGCGCACCAAACGCATGGACGCGCACACCGACCTGTTGACGACCGAGGAGCTCGGAGCCCGGCTCAAATCGAGTCGGGCTACCGTCTCGGCCTGGACGGAGTGGGGGGCTCTCGCCGCCGGAACCGACAACATCCAGCCGTGCGGGATTGCGCGACTGCCCCAGGGAGTGGGACCGCTTGAAACGCGGGTGAAGGCATGACCACCGAGCGCTACCTGACCGTGACCGAGTTTGGCCGGCTGGCGGGCCTGCCGCGGTCCACGGTCTACGCCTTGGCTTCACGGCCGGAGAGAGTTGACCCCGGCATGCCGCTCTAAACTGACCCCCGAGTCCCGTTGAGGTTTGGAGGCGAACGGAGTATGGAGGGTCTCGTCTGCAGATAGCAGAAGGCCCGAAGTAGCAGCTCCGGGCCTTCC
>JACRCS010000378.1 GCA_016218905.1 Deltaproteobacteria bacterium | reverse complement strand
GCCGGCCATGACGGCGAGCTCGGCGGCGGCGACCGCTGTGCCCCGGTCGTTGTGGGGGTGCACGCTCAGGACGATCCGCTCCCGTCCCCGCAGGTGGCGCAGGAACCATTCGATCTCGTCGGCGTAGACGTTCGGCGTCGCGAGCTCCACCGTCGCCGGCAGGTTGAGGATCATCTTCTCGCCGGCCGTCGGTCCCCACGCTTCCATGACGGCCTCGCAGATCTCCACGGCGAAGTCGAGCTCCGTCCCGGTGAAGCTCTCGGGAGAGTACTCGAACCGGATGGCGGTTTCGGAGTTCTCCGCCAGCTCGCGGATCAGCCGGGTGCCGCAGACCGCCAGGTCGAGGATGCCCGAGCGGTCCATCCCGAAGACGACCCGGCGCTGGAGGGTCGAGGTGGAGTTGTAGAGGTGGACGATCGCCCGGGGTGCGCCCCGGATCGCGTCGAAGGTCTCCCGGATGAGCGGCTCGCGGCTCTGCGTGAGCACCTGGATCGTGACGTCGTCGGGAATCCGCTCCTCCTCGATCAGGAGCCGGACGAAGTCGTAGTCGGTCCGGCTGGCGCTCGGGAAGCCCACCTCGATCTCCTTGAAGCCGAGGCGGACGAGGAGATCGAAGAAGCGGAGCTTGCGGTCGGTGCCCATCGGCTCGACCAGGGCCTGGTTCCCGTCGCGGAGGTCCACGCTGCACCAGAGCGGGGCGCGGCGGATGGGCCGCTCGGGCCACGTCCGGTCCGGCAGGGAGACGGGCGGAAAGGGGCGATACTTGTGAAAGGGCATGGGCATGTCGGGTCTCCTTCAGCTGAGGTCACGCGGGGAGACGCGGTTCCGTACGTCCGCCGACCACCGCGGGCACTTCGGCGGACGCAGCTAAGGAGAAGAAGAGGGAGAGGGGCCACGGCAGCCTCCTTCGAGGTGCCGAGCCGGGCGGGAGGGGAGAGCCTGAAATGAAAAAACCCTCTCCGGCCGGCTCGGCGGGAGAGGGTTTCGGCGCTCTGGATCGCTGGGGGCGCCTACACCTCTCCCGCCCTGCTAAGAAGCAGGTTCCGGAGAAGGTCGAGGCGAAGGGCGTCCCGGCGAGTGCTCATGCCGTCTGTGTACGTGAGAGCTCGTCGGCTGTCAAGCTCCGCATGAACCCTACCGCCCCCCCGGAATCCTCTCTTACTCTTCCCACAGCGCCACGACCTCGCCCAGGAAGACCCGGTGGAAGTCCTTCTCGGAGTACATCTCGTCGAGGGACCGGTCGAGGAATCGGCCGGGGTCGAGGTCGAGGCTCGCCAGCACGCGGCACTCGAAGGCGAGCCGGGCACCGCTCACCCGGGGGATCGCGACCACCTCCGAGGGTACCGGCTCGAGCTCGGCGGCGGCCCACTTGTCCGCTTCCCGGCCGGAACGGGAGCCGCACAACTCCAGAGCCCGCCGGCGCGTCTCGGGCAGGAAGTTGAGCGTGAACTCCGGGTGCTCCCCCAGGAGTCCCCAGGTGTAGCGAGTGGGACGGACGTAGACCGTGACCACCGGACGGCCCCAGAGGGTTCCCATGCCCCCCCACGAGACCGTCATGGGATTGGGGCGCTCGCGGCCGGCGACGAGGAGGGCCCACTCCCGGTCGAGCAGGTGAAAGGGGCGGACCGTCAGCTCGGTTGGATGTATGCGGTGCACGGCAACTCCTTTGTGCAGGTGGAACGTCCGGCGGGGAAGATTACCGTGTGAGGCGCGCTTATACAATCGGAGAGCCCGACGTCTCCCGTCCCGGGCCGGGGCGTGTCGGCTAACGGGGCAGGAACCAGTTCACGACGCCGGCCGCGAGGATGACCGCGACGGGCGGGAGCCTGCGCCAGAGGACTAGCAGGGCCGCCGCCAGCGCGAGCAGGGCCGTGCGCCCGTCGGTAACCGCGGAGCGCCCGAGCGTGTACACGCCGGCCGCCATGAGCCCTACCGCCAGGGGACTGAGCGCGCGCTCGACGGCCAGGATCCAGGGCCGGGAGCGGAGGCGGGCCCAGTGGCGGACGAAGACCCAGGCGAGCAGGGAGGTGGGGAGGAACATCGCCCCCGTGGCCAGGAGCGCGCCCGCGATCCCTGCCACCCGGTAGCCGACGAAGGTCGAGATGAGCATCGCCGGGCCGGGCGAGAGCTGCGAGAGCGCGAAGCCGTCGACGAACTCCCGCGCCGTCAGCCAGCCGTGGAGGGAGACCACCTGGCGCTGCATCTCCGGAATGGACGCGAACCCGCCGCCGATGCAGAGGAAGCTCAGCCGCAGGAACGTGTACGTGAGGACGACGAGCTTCACGGCGCCGGCTCTCCCTCGCCGGAGGACCGCGTTTCGGTGCCGGGACGGTGGAGCCAGAGGCTCACGGCGCCGAGCACGAGGAGGACGAGGTAGCTGTTCAGCCGGAGGAGCGCCACCGCGACGAAGGCGGCCCCTGCGATCGCGACGCTCCGGGCCGGCGCGCCTCGAAACGCGCCCTGGGCCATCCGCCCGGTGACGATCAGGACAAAACCCGCCACCGCCGCCCCCATTCCCCGCAGCATCGCCGAAAGCCCAGGCGTCATCCCGTGTGAGAAGTAGGCGGAGCTGAGGAGCAGGACCGCCACGATCCCGGGCAGGAGCACGCCCAGGAAAACCCGATCCCCGCCCCCCATGAGCCCTTCAGGCCGTTGCCGAGCAGGACCGCCAGGTTCGCCAGGGTGGGGCCCGGCAGGAGCTGCGAGAGGGCGAAGCCGGGGAGGAACTCCTCGCGGGTGAGCCACCGGCGCCGCTCGACGAAGTCGTCGTAGAGGTAGGCGATCCGGCCGCCCCCGAGGCCCGTCATCCCGATCCAGGCAAACGCTTTGAAGAGGCGAGCCAGCGAGACTTCGCGCACGTCGGTCCTCCGTGGCCAAGACGATTCCGGAGCCCTGCGAATAGCTCATTTCGGGGCGCCTCGCCAGGGAAATGGCGCCGGCCGGGAGACGGGCTCGCTTTCGAAGCTCACCGGTACCCCATCGGCTACCCTAAATAGCCATCCGGCCCGTTGACGCCGGCCCGGTCCTCGGCTTGAGTTGACCGATCGCCCTGCTCGGAAGGGCGCCCACCCCTGCCCGAGAGGAGGTCCGGGAAGCGTTCCTTTGTCCCCTGCGAGCGTTCGAAGTGGCGGCTCGGCAACGCACGAGGAGGCTTCCATGTGTGAAGAAGACTGTCGTTGGGTGCGAGAATACCTGGACTTTGCCGAAACCAACGCCGCCGTGCCCGGGAAGGGAACGCCGGCCGACCCCGAAGAGGAGAACGACTCCTTCCCGCTGGATTTCCTGCTCTTGGAGGAGGGGGTCTGGACCCGGTACTCCCCACCGCTGTGACCGGGTCGGACCGCCGAACAGCCGCCCAACTCACCTGATCCACCGAAATCCGCCCTCCGAACCCTCTTGCTCCGCTCGCCCCGCCCGGCGGGGAGCCCTTTGGGGAACCTTGCGCCGATTTCCACAAGATAGAGCCGGACGGCATCCTCTCGAGCCTCCTGGACAGCGTCGGAGGATGGGTCAAGTATCACGAGGAGGCGAAACGTCGCGCCCGAAGTTTTTGAGCGCGGCATTTGGAGCGGAGGTGGAGGATGAACGGGAAAAAGGACCGGATGGAGCTGCAGGTGGGTCTCAAGAAGGCCGTCCAGTGGATCGACGAGCAACGCAGGGAGCACCCCGAACGTTCGCTGGCGAAGCTGATCGACGAGGCCGGCCTCAAGTTCGAGCTCTCCCCCCTGGAAGCCGACTTCCTCTACCGCCACTTCACCTGAAAAGGCTTCCCCGAGCCGAGCCCCCCTGGGTGGCGGCCTCGAGCCCCCGCCCCATGGGGGCAGTCGTCCTGCGGTTCTTCTCCTGGACGGCCGCGATGAGGTCGCTCACCTGACCGGTGGCGTGGGCGGTCTTCTCGGAGAGCTCTCGAACCGCGTCCCTGGAAGATCCTCCGAGAAGGTTCTCACGATCCGTTAATCGCTGGCCCGGCCGTTGCACTCTGGGCCCCGCGACTCGGAATGACCGCGTTTTCTCCAGCGAAAGCAAGGAAGGATGTCGCGGGAAGGCTACGCCGGAGGCGAACTCCACCCTTTCCGGAGAAGACCGACTGCCTAGATTCCGGGCCCAGCCGCTCTCGGCGGTTTGTGAGCGAAAAGAGACACCTGCCAACCAGCCCGGACTCGGGCGGAAAGGAGGAGGGAGGAGCGAGGAGAGCAGAGAGGTTCGGGCAAGGAGAGGCACGGACGGTCCGCTTTCGGCAACGAAGCGCCCATCCGCGGCCCGAAAGTGGGGGTGGGGCTCATCGGCAGGCGGTGTCGCCGCCAATTCGGAACAGACCGGTTCTCCCGGCCCCTGAGAGAGTTCTCATTTCGCGAAAAGGAGGAACTATATGCAGGCACGTATGTCGATCCGATCCGTACTCCTCGGGATGGGGCTCGCCGCCGCCCTCTGCTTTCAGGCGCAGGCGGCCAGCTTCACGTATGAGATCACAGAGAACGACAGGGGCATCCTGGGTGACCTGGGTACGGTGACGGTGAGTGATGTCGGAAGCGACATCCGCTTCGAGGTGGACCTTTCGGCCGACGCCTTCGGTGAGACCAGCTCCACCTTCGGCGTTTCGTCCTTCTACTTCAACACCGACGCGAGCGTCCAACCGAACAACATCATCGCGCCCCTCGGCTGGAATCTCCGGCGCAACCAGGAGGCGGACGGCTTCGGCACGTTCGACCTGAACCTCTTCCGCCCGAAGGGCAAGGCCGACGCCACCGTCGATCCCTTGGTCTTCTACATTACCGGAATAAACGGCGATACCGCTGCGGACTACACCATCGGCGATCCGTACTTCCTCTTCGCGGCCAATATCCAGGGCTTCGAGTGGACTTCCCCCAACCATCGTGAGGTGACGGAGACCATCGGCGGCGTACCGGCCGCGGTCCCGCTCCCGACGAGCGCCGTGCTCCTGGGGAGCGGCCTCGCCGGTCTCCTCGGCTTTGGAAGGTTGCGGAGGAAGCTGTAGCAGCTAGCGGCGGCCGGGAGCCCGAAGAGGCCCCTCCCGGCCGCTGCCCCGTGGAGCCGGAGGGATCATCCCCGAAGGGGACTATTGGCTACGGGAGGCTCTCAATACCTCTCGAAGTCCGGATCGTCTACATCGAGGCCCATGCATGACGGGCCGTCGGGGTCCTGCGCCCGGCCTTTTGGAACCCCCCCGTTCCGGCCCTTTCGCCCAGCGGGCGGCCGGACGCTCCGGGGGGAGCTGCCGCCCCGCTCGCTCCACCTTCCGGTCGGGCCGGCGTCTTCTGCAACTTGGAAGAACGCGATGATCTTCTTGAGGTGTTCGGAATGCCCGGAGAGCTCCTCCGCTGTGGAGCTCATCTGCTGGGACGCCGACGCATTCTGCTGGATCACCGTATCGAGCTGCTGGATCGCGCGGTTGATCTGATCCGCCCCGCTGTCCTGCTCTCTCGAACTGGAGCTGATCTCCTGGACGAGCTCCGCCGTCTTCTGCACGTCGGGCAGAATCTCGGAGAGCAGATCCCCGGCATGCTCCGCGACACCGACGCTCTGCCCGGAGAGCTCCGTGATCTCTCCTGCTGCTCGCTGGCTCCGCTCGGCCAGCTTTCGGACCTCCGAAGCCACGACCGCGAAGCCCTTCCCGTGTTCCCCCGCACGAGCCGCCTCGATCGCCGCGTTGAGGGCGAGGAGGTTCGTCTGCCGGGCGATCTCATCGATGATGGAGATCTTCGTGGCGATCTCCTTCATCGCGTCGACCGTCTGGCTTACCGCTTCGCCGCCCCGCTTCGCGTCCGACGCGACTTTCACGGCGATCTTCTCCGTCTGGCTCGCGTTTTCGGCGCTCTGTCGGATGTTCGAGCTCATCTGTTCGATGGAGGTGGAGACCTCCTCGACCGAACTTGCCTGCTCGGTCGCGCCTTGGCTCATGTTCTGGCTGGAGGAGGTGAGCTGGTTGCTGCCCAAGGCCACGTTCTCGGCGGTGGCCTTCACTTCCCCCACCACTTCCGTGAGCTTCCGCACCATCAGGCCCAACGCCCGCATCAACTCGTCGTGCTCGCTTCGTTCGGGCACGTCGATCTGGAGGTTCCCGCCGGCGATCTCCTGGGCGACTCGGGTCACCGTCTCCATGGCCGCGATGAGGACGTTCAGGTTCTCCTTGATGGCGTTGAAGTCTCCGCTATAGGCCTCTACGATCTTCGGCGGAATGTCGCCCTTGCTGATGCGGTCGAGATAGGTGGCGGCCACCTTGAGGGGCCCGGTGACGGCGTCCAGGGTATGGTTGATGCCTTCGACGAGGCGCCGATACTCGCCCTGGTGCTTCGAGGCGTCCACTCTCATTCCGAGCCGGCCGTCCATCGCGGCCGCGACGAGAGCGCCCACGTCGCCCGCCGTGGCCTTGACCGTCTCCACGCTGCGGTTGAGGGAGTCGGCGATCCTTTCGAACCGCTCCCTCACCTCGGCGGTGTCGGCGTCTCCGGCTGCGACGGAGACGGAGAACTCCAGATCTCCAAGGGAGAAACGATCCAGGTTCCCGATCAGGTCCTGCACCTGGCTTTCCTGGTAGTCGGCGATCTTCGACGCGAGCCGCGCTGCCTGCTTCACCGCCGTCTGGTCCTGGATCACTTCGAAGGCGCCGATGGTTGAGCCGTCCCGATCCCTCACGGGCACTGCGGAATAGATCAGGTCGAGGGTGGCGCCATTGGGGTGCGCCTCCGCCTGCGAACTGGCGTGACACCCCGTCTGCATCGCCTGAGCGCAGGCACAGGCGGCCGTACGGCAGCTCGAACCCCGGAGGTGGTCGTAACACTTCGTCCCGATGACCTCTCCCTTGGCTCGCCCGAGGACCGCAGCGCCAGCTGCGTTGATGTACCGGATCGAGAACTCCCGGTCGAGCACGACGGCCGGAGCCGGCATGGTGTCGAGGAAACCGACAACCGCGTCGAGCGTGCGGTTGAACCCGGCGACGATCTCGCGGTATCCCCCCTGGAACTCCTCGGCATTGCCTCTGGCATCGAGCCTCCCCTCCACGGCGGCCTCGGTCGTCCGCGCCGCCTCGTTCTCGAGCCTCCGGAGGGTCTCGACCACCTGGACCATGGCCTTGCCGAGCACGTCCTCGCCGGAACGCGGCTTGATCTCCACGCTGAGATCCCCACACGCCACCGAGTCGGCTGCGGCGGCGAGGCCCTTGAGGTCCTCCACCAGGTCTCTGACGGCGGCGCCGAGCACGCCGATCTCGTCCTGCCGGTCACTTCGGGCCTTGCACGTGAGCTCGCCCCGGGAGACCCGCGCCACGTCTTGTTGGATCTCCAAGACCGGGTCGAGGATCGCCCTCCGGAGGAGGACGACGCCGGCCACTGCGGCGGCGCCGAAGCCGACCAGCAAGAGGAGGAGGTTCACGGCAAACCCCTTCCGCGCGGCGGAGAGAAACTGCGAGCTGTCCGCAGCGACCCACAAGACACCGGCGGTTTCCCCGGCAGCGTCTTTGAAGGGCCCCTGGGCCCCGAAACGGGCGCCTCGGGAGGTCCGTGCCTCGGCGGTCCGAAACTCGGCCAATCCCGCCGAGAGATCGACGACTCGGGCCAACTCCCCTGCGAGCTTGGGCTCGGTGGCGTGCAGGAGCGTGAAGTCGCCGAACTGCTCGCCCTTCACGTCCGCCCCCTTCTTCCGGATGTAGTCGTTTGTGAGAAGAATCCCGGCGTCATGCTTGGTGAGCTGCTTGAACCGGCTGAAGATATGATCGATCTCCTGACCCACTTCTATGTAGCCGACCGAGGCTCCCTGGTACTGGACAGGCTGGATGACGCGAAGGGAGAAGAAGTTCTTCCCCATCTCGACGCCGCCGGCGAGCGCGCCGCTCTGCTGTGCCTTCTTGAACGTCACGCGTTTCAGGGGGTCACCGGACTGCTCCGGCTTGTGCACCCTCAGCAGGATCGTGCCGTCCGGCTGAACGAAATAGAGGTGCGTGATCATGAAGCGGGCCTTCAGGTCCTCGAACATGGGCTTGGCGGCTGCTAGAAGGCCATTCTTGTCCTTCACCGAGAGCAGGTGCAGGAACTCGTCGTTCCGGGCGATTGCCGCCAGCGTTTTCGAGAGCCCCTCCTTGTCCGTCTCGATACACGACAAGAAGATGTTGAAGGAGCTCTCGAGCTTGTCCTCCATGGAAGTTCGAAACCGTGCGTTCTCACCCCTGAAACTCACGACCGAATAGAACCCGATCAGCACACCCAGGATGAGGAGCGTCCAGACCGACACTTTCGTCTTGATCGATTGTCCCCACTTCATTGCCTACCCCCTCCGTCTTGTGGTTCTCGCCGTCGAGTCAGTGAGGCTGCGCATCGACCTCGTGGCCCCCTCGCGGTCGGGTTTCCGCGGCCGATGCCGTCACTTGAGTCGCGGCGCGCTGCGGGTCCTTTTCGAAAGCCGGCAGGCGGGAGGCGGGCGCGGCGCCCTGGCTTGGCGCTGGAGCGTCGCCGCCCCGATCTCGCATCCGGAGTTCGTCTCCGCGAAGCACCAACATGATTTGCGCGCTGACGATCTCGGTATCGGATCCGGGAAGGCAGACTTGAGAACTGGCGAGGGGCTATTCTCGGAAGCACGCGAGGAGAGGGCCTGCGCACCGCGAAAGGTGCGCAGGCCCTTGCCTTTCAAGGCTGGACGATCCTCAGCTTGCGATCCCCTGAGCAGACGGGAAAGGCAGCGGGGAGCTGGTATGATGACGAGTGGGGTTACGCCCGCCGGACGTCCGGGAAACGCCCCGGATCCGCGCGAGCCGAGGTCCCGCGAGCGCATGAGCGAGCTTCCGTCCTTCCTCACGAACCCGGATCTGCGGCTGCTCCTCTTCGGAGGCAAGGGCGGCGTGGGGAAGACGACGTGCGCGGTCGCCACCGCGGTCGCGCTCGCCCGGCGGGAGCCGGGGCGTCCTCTCCTGCTCGTCTCGACCGACCCGGCGCACTCCCTCAAGGACAGCCTCGGCGACGGCTCCGCGCTCCCCGGCCTCTCCGTGGTGGAGTTCCGGGCGGAGGACGCGCTCGCCGCCTTTCTGGACGAGCACAGGGAGCACTTCCGGGAGATCGCGCGGCGGGGGACCTTTCTCGCCGACGAGGACGTGGATCGCTTTACGGAGCTCTCCCTCCCCGGAATCGACGAGTTCCTGGCGGTCCTCCAGCTCTCCCGCTGGCTCGCGGAGTCCACGTACGAGCGGATCATCGTCGACACGGCCCCCACGGGGCACACGCTGAGGCTCCTAGAGACGCCGAGGCTGATGACCCAGTGGCTCGGCGCGATGGAAGCGCTGGTGGCGAAGCACCGCTACATGCGCAGCCTCTTCACCGGCCGCTACCGCCTCGACGAGGTCGACGCCTTCCTGGAGGAGTGGTCGGAGACGGCGACCCGCATGCGCGGCCTCTTCCGGGACCGCCGGGCCTGCCTCTTCGTTCCCGTGACGACCGCCGAGCGGCTCTCGATCGAGGAGACGACGAGGCTCCTGGCGGAGCTCGGGACCCAGTCCCTCCCCGTCTCGGACATCGTCGTGAATCGACTGCACTTGGACTCGGCCGAGAGCTGCGAGACCTGTGAGGCGGAGCGGAGGAGAAAGCTCCGGGAGCTGAGGCGGCTCCCCGCCGAGTTCGAGCGCTGCTCCCTCTGGGCAGTGCCCGAGCGCGCCTCGGAGGTGAGGGGCGCCGAGCTCCTGGCGGAGTTCTGGTCCGGGGCCAGACGTCTCTCGCCCGCCGACCTCGCGGGCGAAACGCTTCCCCCCGCGCGGCCGCCTAGACCCGCCAGGGTTGAAGGCGCGGCGCCGCTTCCCTCGGAAGGGATGGTCCTTCTCGCTCTCGCGGGCAAGGGAGGGGTGGGAAAGACGACGCTCTCGGCAGCCGTCGCGCTCCGCTTCGCGCGAGAGTTCGAGGACCGAAGCCTCCTCCTCTGCTCCTCCGACCCCGCCCATTCCCTCTCGGACTGCCTCGACGCCCCGATCGGCCCTACGCCGGTCCTCGTGCGCCGGAACCTCTCGGCCGTCGAGATCGACGCGGCGGGTGCACTGGGAGCCCTCAAGGAAGAGTATGCCGAG
>JACRCS010000377.1 GCA_016218905.1 Deltaproteobacteria bacterium | reverse complement strand
GTGGGCGCCGTCCTCGTCCTGTACGTGCGTTCGCCCTTCGGCCTCGCTCTCCGGGGGCTGCGGGAGAGCGAGTCGCGCATGGAGGCGCTGGGCTACAACGTGTGGGCCTACAAGTACCTGGGGTACGTCTTCGCGGCGGGCGTGGCGGGCTTCTCCGGCGTCCTCTTCGTCTACTACAATAGCTTCGTGAACCCCAACTACCTGGGGGTGGCCTTCTCCGCGAAGGCGCTCCTCATGGTGATCCTCGGCGGAGCGGGCACGCTCTTCGGCTCCATCCTCGGCTCCGGGGTGATCGTGCTCCTGGAGCACGTCGTGAGCGACTTCACGCAGCGGTGGATGATGGTGATCGGGGCGATCTACGTGCTCGTCGTCCTCTTCTTTCCGAAGGGAGTCCTGGGAAACCTCCTCGGGCGCGGGAAGGCGGGAGCCCCGTGAGGCCGCTCGAGATCGACGGCCTGACGAAGAGCTTCGGCGGGCTCCAGACGCTCTGCGGCGTGAGCCTGACGGTCGAGGAGGGGGAGCGGCGGGTCATCCTCGGCCCCAACGGCGCCGGCAAGACGACGCTCTTCCACACCATCAGCGGAGTGCATGCCGCGACCGGCGGTGCGATCCGCATCTTCGGGACCGACGCGACCCGGCTGCCGGCCCACCGCCGGGTGCGGCTCGGCCTCGGCCGCACGTTCCAGATCACGAATCTCTTCCCCGACCTCACCGTCTTCGAAACGCTCTTCCTCGGCGTGCAGTCCCACGAGAGGGGCCGGTTCTCCATGTTCCGGCCCGCCGGCGCCTGCCGGAGCGTCGTCGACCGCGTGCGGGAGCTGGTCAGGGAGTGGGAGCTCGGCGGGGTGCAGGACGAGCGGGTGAAGAACCTCTCCTACGGCCAGCAACGCCAGCTCGAGGTCATCCTGGCCATGGCGGGCCGGCCGAGGCTGCTCCTTCTCGACGAGCCGACGGCCGGGCTCTCGCCCGCCGAGACCGCCTCCATGACCCGCTTCCTGAACGGTCTCGACCGGAAGGTCACGATCCTCCTCATCGAGCACGACATGGACGTGGCCTTCGAGGTCGCGGACCGGATCACGGTGCTCTACTTCGGCAACGTCCTCACGGAGGGCACGCCGGCTGAGGTCCGCGGCGACCCGCGCGTAACCGAGATCTACCTTGGGACGCCCCAGTGGGAGGTCGGCTAGTGGCGCTGGAAGCGAGGGACATCCACACCTACTACGGCGAGAGCTACATCCTCCAGGGGGTTTCGATCGCGCTGGAGCCGGGGCGGGTCGTGGGCCTCCTCGGCCGAAACGGCGTCGGCAAGTCCACCCTGATCCGCTCCCTGGTGGGTTTCACGGTGCCTCGCCGCGGCTCGGTGGTTCTGGAAGGCCGCGACGTCACCCGCGTCCCCACCCACTCGCTCGTGCGCCTGGGCCTGGGTCTCGTCCCCCAGGAGCGGCGGATCTTCCCGTCCCTCACGGTCCAGGAGAACCTGACCCTGAACGCCCGCGCCCCGGCCGGCAACGGGTCCCGCCGATGGGGACTGGCCGAGATCTACGAGCTCTTCCCCATCCTCCGGGATCGGGCCGGCGGCCGGGGCAACCTCCTGAGCGGCGGGGAGCAGCAGATGCTCGCTGTCGCCCGGGCCCTCATGGGCAACCCCCGCTACCTGCTCATGGATGAGCCGAGCGAGGGGCTCTCGCCGTTGATCGTCCGCGAGCTCGGTCGGATCATCGACCTCCTGCGCGCCGAGGGGATGGGCATCCTGCTCATCGAGCAGCATGTGGAGTTCGTCCTCCGCCATTCGGACACCGTCTTCATCATGAACAAGGGAACGCTCGTCCACGAGTCGTCGCCGGAGGAGCTGAGGGGAAACCGGGAGGTGCAGAAGAAGTATCTGGGGCTGTGACACGGTTATCAGTTGTCGGTTATCAGTTGTCAGGAACTAGCGAGGCGCTCGGCCCCAGACCGTCGAGGCTTGGCGACGAGGTGGCGGGCGCGGCCCGCCCTATGACTTCAGGGTCGAGCCATAGGGCGGCCCGTGGCCGCCGCCCCGGCGAAACTTGACCTATGCTTCAAGATCTTTGGTCCTCAAGGAATTTAAGGGCCAGAGGCTAGGGACTGGGAACCAGGAACCAGGAGAGTCGAATGGGAGAGGAAGGCGTCGCCGTTTACAAGACCGTCTGCCAGGAGTGCTACATGGGGGACGGGGTCCTGGTGCACGTCAAGAACGGGCGGATCACCAAGATCCAGGGCGATCCGGAATCTCCCGTCACGGAAGGAGACCACATCTGCTCCAAGTGCCGCAATGTGGTCCAGGGTACCCTCTACCACCCGGATCGTCTGAAATACCCCTTCAAACGGGCGGGCCACCGAGGCGTGGGTAAGTGGGAGAGTATCTCCTGGGAGCAGGCGATCGACGAGATCAGCGACCGGATCCTCGAAGTGCGGCGGAAGTGGGGCCCTCTCTCCTTCGCGGCTTCCGTCGACGGCTGGCACTACACGATCTGCTGCATGTTCATGCGGGCCCTCGGGAGCCCGAACCTCCTGAAGAGCATGGAGCACTGCGAGGGGCCCGGGCGCGTCATGGACCTGGCCGTCATCGGGGACATCTGCACCCAGTTCGGGCACGGCCCCGACACGCGCACGAGCAAATGCGTCCTCGTCTGGGGGCAGAACCCGCCTGAGACGCACCTCCCCCAATGGCGGTGGATCGAGAACGCGCGCAAAGAGGGGGCGGTCCTGATCACCGTGGACCCGAGGGGGATTCCGGCCGCGAAAAAGGCCGACGTCTGGCTCCAGGTGAGGCCCGGGTCGGACGCGGCCCTGGGCCTCGGGCTCATCAAGGTCATCGTCGAGGAGGAGCTCTACGACAAGGACTTCGTCGGGAAGTGGGTACACGGCTTTGAAGCGCTGAAGGAGCGGCTGAAGGACTACCCGCTGGAGAGGATCGAAGAGCTCACCTGGGTAAAGGCCAGAGACATCCGGAAGGTGGCGAGGCTCTACGCGAGCATCAAGCCGGCGAGCCTCGTCAGCGGGATCGGGGTGATGCAGGGCTACGGCTCCACCGCGACGGCTCACACCCACGCGATCCTCGTGGCGCTGACCGGCAACCTGGACGTGCAGGGAGGCAACCTCCTCTCCGGCGAGCGCAAACCCGAGCGCTTCCTCTCCGCCTACGAGTTCCTGAAACCCACCTATCCCGAGCACCTCCTGCCCGAGGAGGTCGAGAAGAACCGGATCGGGTACAAGGAGTTTCCCCTCTGGTCGGGGCCGCGCGCGCCGATCGCCGCCTGCCACAACGAGCTTACCATCCGGGCCATGCTCTCCGGGGAGCCCTATCCGGTGAAGGCGCTCCTCAACCACGGGACGAACCTGCTCACGCAGTTTCCGGATCCGAAGACCGTTCAGAAGGCTCTCCTCGGGCTGGAGCTCAACGTCCACTTCAACTACATGATGACCCCGACGGCGGCTCTCTCGGACTACGTTCTCCCCGCGGCGCACTGGCTCGAGCGAGACGAGATCCCCCTGATCGCGGGCCTATGGCAGCCCTCGATCGAGGCGCGGGTCGCCACCGTGGAGCCCTACGGCGAGTCCAGGAACGAGCAGCAGGTGATCCTGGACCTCTACTGGAAGTGCGTCGAGAAGGGCCTCGAACCCCTGAAGAGCCGCACCGGGGCGGACTTCGTCCAGTGGAAGACCATCGACGAGTTCATCGATTACTGCCTCAAGGGCATGGGCGTGACCTGGGCGGAGCTGAAGGCGAAGCACAAGGTCGATTTCCCCACGAAACCGTACCGTGCCTACGACCGGGAGGGCTTTCGCTTCAAGACCCCCACGGGCAAGGTGGAGTTCCTCTCGACCACGCTCGAGCAGCACGGCTACGATCCCCTGCCCACGCACCGGGAACCCGTCGAGTCGCCGATCTCCACGCCGGAGCTGGCCGTCGAGTATCCGCTGATCCTCATGGAGGCGCGGGTGAGGGGCGGCGGCTTCATGCACTCGAGCAACCGCTGGGCGAAGTGGGCGAGGAGGCTCCACCCGTACCCCCAGATGGACATCCATCCCGATACGGCCGAGCGACTCGGCCTCGCCAACGACGACTGGGCCTGGATCGAAAACCCGAGGGGTAGGGTCCTTCACCGGGCGCGGGTAACCCGGGACATCGACCCGCGGGTGGTGAGCTGTGAACCCGGCTGGTGGTACCCGGAGGCGAAGGGGGAGCTCTTCGGGGCCTGGCACTCCAACGTGAGCGTCCTCTGCTCGACCGATGGGCCCTACGACCCCGTCCAGGGCACGCCGACGCTCCGCTCCATGCTCTGCAAAGTGTACCGGGCCGAGGAGCGCGAGATCCCGGAGGAGCTGAAGTCGCCGCGCCCTCTCCTGTAGCAGGCGAGACCCTGCAGGAGGTGGGCCGTCGCGCCGTTCTTAGGAAGAGGCCGCGCGGCGCGAACCAATCTCCGGAAAAGTGAGAGCCGGCCAAGGGCCGGCGCGGTTACAGGGCGTCGAGGTCCTCGAGCCGGATTCCGTAGAGTTGCCCGGCCTCGTTGCTCACGAGCAGCGCATCTCCGTCGAAGCAGACGGCCTCGCACTGGCCCGCCGAGATTGCGCGCCGGTGCACGGGCCCGGTGAAGGGATGATCGCTGTCCGCGGGGGGCTCGAAGACCCACAGCGCCAGGTAGGTGAGCACGGCTACCCGCCGGCCGTCGGGGGAGGCGGCGGCAGCGGTGACGGGGCCCCCGAAGGGGTACTCGCCGGCGGGCACCAGCCGGTTCTCGGCCTCCGCTTCGCGGACTTCCAGCCGGAAGGTCTTGGCGGGGGGCCCGGGCCAGTTCTTCGAGATCAACCAAGCGCTCCCCCGCCACCAGAAGAGCGCCTCGGCGTCGAAGCCCCGCCCGTCCGGGTAGGGGAACCGGAGCTTGCGGGCCGTTGCCTCTTCTGCGTCCGGCTGGGGCTCGGGGACCACGTAGACGTCGAAGTGCTTGCGCCGGCCGTTGTTGTTGCCGACGTCGCCCACCAGCAGGTTGCCCCGATCGTCGCGGGCAACGTCCTCCCAGTCGACGTTTCGTGCCCCGCGTACAAGGGTCCCCTCGGGCGAGACGAGGCTCTCGAGCTTGTGGCGCACGCGCGCTTCGGCCAGGCGCAGCTCGGGAAAGGTCCAACTCTTGCCGCGCCGCTCCGGCGCCCCGGGCTGACGCAGATGGCTCGTCCTCTCGCCGCGCGACTCACGGTCCTCGTTCTCCTCCTCGCGCTCGCCTCGTCCGCGGCCGGGGAAGGCGCGGAGGG
>JACRCS010000376.1 GCA_016218905.1 Deltaproteobacteria bacterium | reverse complement strand
TGAAAGTAACGTTGATGACCGAACAGAAGACCGCCAAGCTCATCGATCTGATGGAAGAGCTGAGGCGCGACTTGCCGGATGTCATCAACCGCCACGATCCCGACGCGGCGGTGTTGCAGCAGTCCATGAATCCGGATCAAGTGCTCGCGGCCCTGGATGAACGAGCTGCCCATCCCCAGCGAGTGAAGCTCGGTGGAGAAGACAAGAATGATCCCCCCGGCGACAAATAGCGCCGCGAGCGGAGCCCGTTGCCGCCGGAGAGGGACACCAGGCACGCCATGAGCCCCATTCCGCTTCCGATTCGTCGCCTGGCCCTTCTCGTCATCGCCAGCTCGTTGCTCCTCTTCTTCTGGATGGTCCGCGGCGTGGCGCTGCCGGTGTTCGTCTCGACCTTGTTCGCCATCCTGCTCTACCCACTGCTCACGAGGCTCGAGAAGCGGCTGGGCAAACGCGCCGCCCTCGCTCCCGTGCTCGTGACGGCCGGCTCCATCCTCGTCGTGTTCCTACCGCTCTCCTTCGTCGTGTTCATGGCCATTCGCTCCGTACGGACCTTCTTCTCGAGCGACTTCGACCAGAAGATCGTCGATATCAGTGACTGGGTGGTCCGGCAGCTCGTGCGCCTGGGCGGACTCCTCCAGACCGTGGGCCTCGAGACCTCTCCCGAGAAGCTCAGGGAGACTCTCGTCACGAGCGCCCAGGAGGGGGGCAAGAAGCTGGCCGAGATCCTGGGCGGACTTGCTTACGGCACGCCGCAGCTGGTGCTGGCCTCGTTTCTCTTCGTAATCGGTCTCTACTTCTCCTTGCGCGACGGCAAGGCCGTGGCCAGGCGCCTGTCCGCGCTGCTTCCGTTTTCGGCCCTGGACGTCGACGCGCTGTTCTCGTCGGTGCACGCCACGGTCAAGGGCGCCATACTCGGCTCAGCTCTGACGGGTGCCGTGCAGTCGGGCTTGTGCATCGTGGTGCTGTTCATTCTCGGCGTGCCCGGCCCCTTCGTGTGGGGCACGTTCGCCTTCCTGCTCTCCTTCATCCCGATGTTCGGGACCGCACCGGTGACGGCAGGCGCGACGATCTACCTGTTTGCCACCGGCCACCCGGTGAGCGGCATCGTCATGGGCGCGAGCGGGGTCCTCATCGGCCTCTCCGACAACATCGTTCGGCCGTGGGTACAGGGCTCGCAGGACGACATGCACCCGCTGATCGCGCTGATCGCGATCTTCGGCGGGCTCGAGGTGTTCGGCTTCGCCGGCGTGTTCATTGGGCCCGTGGTGGCCGCCTGCGCCCTGTGGGCTCTCGATGTCTACGGTCGGTCGAAACGGGCCATCCCGCGCGAGGCCCTCGATCCGACCGAGCAGCTCACCCGGTCCAGCGCCTCCCCGCGCTTACTCTGAACCCGTTCCGCGAATTCCGGGATGGGGATCGTCTGCCGCGCGGTCGATCCGGCCGAACGCCTCCGAGGCGCCCGCGATGGCCCGCGACTGAAGAAAGGCCGGCTCGATCCCCTTCGCTGATCAAGTCCCCGGCGGCCCACAGAACCAAGAAGGGTGGACCGGCAGGCCGCAGGCGGCCGGGCGAGAGATCTGGCTCCGCGTGCGATCATCGATGGCCATGCGAATGAGCGGTCCGCTCACGAAGCGGTATCGTGAGGGCACCCCCAGGCTCGTCCCGCCGCAGGAGACGCTAGAGCGCCTGCGGCCGCTCCTCCCAGAGCTGGGGATCACCCGACTCGCGAACATCACCGGATTGGACCGCATCGGGATCCCGGTCGTGATGTGCTGCCGACCGAACTCGCGTTCGATCTCGGTATCCCAGGGCAAAGGTCTGGACCTCGACGCCGCGAAGGCGTCCGCGATCATGGAGAGCCTGGAGGGCTATCACGCCGAGCGAGTCCGGCTGCCCCTGATGCTGTCCAGCTACGCGGAGCTCAGGGCCACCCGCCCGGTG
Source organism: Deltaproteobacteria bacterium (assembly GCA_016218905.1). The sequence continues at coordinate 4,187 of JACRCS010000376.1, read as the reverse complement.
GTGGACGTCAGCCGGCTGACCCTCTCGATCAACGGCCGCTACCACCCCGAGCTGCCGCTGCTCTGGGTCCAGGGCAGGGACTGGATGAGCGGGGAGGGGACATGGGTCCCCTTCCAGCTGGTCCATACCGCTTACACCGCGGACCTGCGCCTCGACGCGACGTGCTTCGCCGCCTCCAGTAGCGGTCTGGCCTCTGGAAACCACCTCGTGGAGGCAGTGAGCCACGCGATCTGCGAGGTCGTGGAGCGCGACGCCCGGTGGCGCTTCGTGCAGCGGCTCCCCGAGGAGCAGGAGTCCCTCCGGCTGGATCTGAGCAGCGTGGACGACCCGCACTGCCGGAGGCTCCTCGACCGCTTCGAGAGAGCAGGTGTGACGGTGGCGGCGTGGGAGATCACGGCCGCCGTGGAGCTTCCGTCGTTTCTCGCGGCGATCGAGGACGCCGAGGACGCACCCTTCGGTCGCCTTTACGCCGCAGGGGGCCTGGGCTGCCACCCGGTGCGCCAGGTAGCGCTCTCACGCGCGCTGTCGGAGGCCGCCCAGAGCCGGCTGACAGCGATCTCGGGGGCCCGCGACGACATGCCCAGGCTCGACGACCTGCTGCGGAACGAGGCCCGGGCCCTGGAACGTGCCGGGACCCTCTCCTCCGGTCGGGGGAGGCGTGCCTTCGCGGCGGCGCCGTCGTTCGAGGCCGACTCGCTGGAGGACGACCTCGAATGGGAGCTCGGCGCGCTCCGGAAGGCGGGGTTCGGCCAGGTCGTCGTCGTCGACCTGACGCAGGCCGAGATCGGGATCCCGGTTGTGCGGGTCATCGTCCCGGGCCTGCATCGGATCGGCGGCCGGGCTCCGGCGGATGGGCCCGTTTGAGCGTCGTCGTGTTCACCGGACCGACGCTGTCCCGGGCGGAGGTCACCCGGGTCATCGACGCCGTCTGCCTCCCGCCCGCGGCGCAGGGGGACGTCTATCGGGCGGCGCTCAGAAGGCCCGAGGCCATCGCCATCATCGACGGCACCTTCGAGCTCGTCCCGTCGGTCTGGCACAAGGAGATCCTCTGGGCTTTGAGCCGGGGAATTCACGTGTTCGGAAGCTCCAGCCTCGGGGCGCTCCGGGCCGCGGAGCTCGAGCGATTCGGGATGGTCGGAGTCGGCGTGATCTTCGAGTCGTTCCGAGACGGCGTGCTCGAAGACGACGACGAGGTGGCCGTAGTTCACGGCCCAACGGAGGAGACGTACCAAATCTCCTCGGAACCGATGGTCCACATCCGGGCCTCCCTGGCCAGGGCATTCACCAAGGGCGTGATCGTGGCCGAGACGCGCGACGTTCTCCTCGAGCTCGGGAAGGCCCTTTTCTACCCGGAACGCTCCTGGGGTCGCCTCCTCGACCTCGCTCGGGCGGCCTGCGTCTCGACCGATCAGCTGGACCGGCTGGCCGCCTGGCTCCCGCACGGAGCCGTGAACCAGAAACGAGAGGACGCTGTCGCGATGCTCGCGTCACTGCGGGCGTTCCTGGAGACGGCGCCCGGTCCGAAGCGGGTGTCCTTCCGCTTCGAGGAAACGCTGTTCTGGGAGGAGTTCGTGTTGAGGGACGGTGCGTGCGGCCCTCCCGGGAAGGCCGACGAGGCGGTTCTCGACGCGCTGCGCCGCGACCCGGATGCCCTGGAACGAGCAGAAGCGGCCGCCCTCGGCTGGTGGCTGGCGGGGGTCCTCTCGCTGCGCGAGGGCGGCGCTCCCGGGGCTCCGGACCTGCTCGCCCGTGCTGACGCGTTCTGCCGAAGGAAAGGGATCACGGATCCCGCTGGCGTCGCGAGATGGCTCGAGACCAACGCCGCGTCGCGCGACGACCTCGAGCGATGGCTCGAGCAGGACACGCTCGCGACTCAGGCGCGGCAGCGAGCGGGCGGCGCCCTGACTCAGCACCTGCTCGACTACCTTCGCTGGACTGGCGACTACGCCAAGCTGCTCGAGAGCGCCGGCCCTAGTACACCGTGACGACCGCCGCCCCCCCCTCGGTGAGCGCGTCCAGCAGCTCAGGGAGTCCCGTCGTGGCCATCAGGCAGTTCCGCCCGCCGATCGGCCGGTCGCTAAGGACCCACGAGCTCGAGGGCGAGGGCCCGTCTCCGCCGGGCCGGGAGTAGCAATAGAACTCGTACGCTTGGGGGCCTCCGGCTCCGACCCCGGACGCCCCCCCGGGAGCGAGGTAACCAAGGCGGCCGAAGACCGGATCTTTCACGATGCGAACGACGTACGACCCCGGACTCGGACCCTGTCCCGAGGTCGGATGGAGGAGGCAGGAGATGCTCTTGCCGTGAAGAGACCCTGTGAGGCTGCGACCGCTCATCACGAGGTTCGTGCTCATTCCTGGAGGCCCTCCCTTGGCCAGGGAAGTCTACGGCGGAGGGGGTGCCCCCCGCAACGAGGTCAGCCCCCCAACGTCGCCCCCTCCCGCAGGTGATGGGCCCTCGACGGGTCGTCGAGCCGCGCGGTCGTGCCCTGTTCGAGAGGACGACGGTGCAGGTGACCGTTCCGGAGGGCGTGAGGTGGCCGGCTACGCTCTGAGTGTCAGGCCGGTCCGGACCCGGTCGCGGTCGAGGCGGCGACGTTGACGATTACGGGCAGCCTGGACTTCCAGTCGGCCCACGTCTTCGGGTTCGTCGCCAGTTCGCTCATGAAGTGCGCGACGTTGGCCATGTTCGTGCGGCCCGGTGCGAAGAGGCTGTCCACGAGGCCCTCGTGCAACGCGTATTCCGAGACCTCGCCCTCGAGGAGCGAGTCCGGCCGGACCACCGCCCACTGAACGAACGGGTTGTCCGGCCCGATCTTCCCGAGGAGGAAGTCCGCGGCCTCCTGGTTGTCACCCGCAGGAGGAAGCACGCTGCAGAGCACCCGGAGAAACGCCCTCTCGAAAGAGCCCCGGCGCGAGTCGAGGCCCTGGGGGCGATGGACGGAGACGCTGCTCATGAGGATGAACCGGACCGGCGCCGCGGGCTCGAGCGCCTCGATCCCCCGGCACAGGCGCGTCGTTGCTCTCGTCACGAGGTCGCGCGGCGGCCCGAAAATGCCCTTGAGGCCGAGCACGTGACCGAGACAGGAGATGACCGCATCGCAGCCGACGAGGTGGCGGCGCATTTCGTCGTCGGAGAGCGAAAGCAGGCTCGCCTCGATCACCGTCAGGCCGGGGCTCCCCGCGACCTCGGGAGGAAGCGCGCGTCCCGATCTCACGATGGCGCGAACGCGGACGGCGCGGCCGAGGAGCTGCTGCAGCACGCGTCGGCCCGTCCGTCCGGTGCCGCCGACGAGGAGAACGGTCTGCTGCTCGGGCATGTCTCACTCCCCTCCAAGCAGGCCGGGCACGCAGGGTACGGCGGGGCTCTTCGCGCGGCCACCCCGCAGGATCCGGGAGGACAGGTTCTCCGGCCGGGTGAGGCGGCGCGCGCGCAGGCCGCGCTCCACGAGCGCACCCAGGAGCCGGCCGCCGACGTCGCCGGTCGCGCCCGTCAGGAGGGTCAATCCGGGCTTCGACGAATCCAGCATCTTGTCATCGTACCGTGCGGAGCAGGGCCCCGACGATGCCCGAGACGACCTACGCGGGCATCCTCGTACGGCTCAGGTCTCAGGGCTACGACTCGTCCCGGCTGAAGGGCACGCTGCACTGAGAAGCGAGCTCCGAGAGCGCGGCCTGAAGCTCTTCCGCCTCGCGAAGGTCGCGCCGGACCCTCCGCCCCAGCGTCACGAGCACGGCCGCGGCCGCGGCCAGAACCGCCAGCAGGAGCCCGAGGCCGAAGGCCAGGACCTCCGGTCGCAACGAGCCGAGCACGGTGGCGCGATGCCACAGCCAGGGCGCGAGGGCCGCTGCCTCGACCGCGAGCGCGATCCACCCGGCGCGGATCGCGAGGAGCGCCCGCCGCGCGCGCAGGATCGACAGCCGGACGAATTCCGCCGTCGACTCCGACGCCGGGCTGTAGGTGCCACGACGGATCCACAACGCGCTCGCGCACAGAGCGACGGTGAGAACGGACATCGACGCGGCGAGGAACGCGTCCACGGCGTCGCCGCGCCTCGCGAGAACGGCGAAGAGCGCCAGCGCGACGACCGTGACGGCGACGTCCACGACGGAGAGAACGACGAGTCGAAGACCGCGTCGGCGCACCTTGCGACCCAACGCCGCGGCGTCGCCCTCGCCGGTGAAGCCCG
>JACRCS010000375.1 GCA_016218905.1 Deltaproteobacteria bacterium | reverse complement strand
CGCGCGAGAATCGACGGGACGCGATTCACGTCCGAGGGGGTCGTCTTCGACGTGACGGCGAGCCTCGGCGTCGTCCCCGTCGAGCCCCCGCGATCCGCCACGGCGACCCTCGCCCTCGCCGACGCGGCCCTCCACATGGCCAAGGACGGGGGTCGGAACCGCTGCGTGACGTGCCGGGAGGATCCCGCCGGCCGGCGCGCGATGGACGACCTCGGCCGCTGGGCGGCGCGCGTGAGGGATGCTCTGCGCAAGGACCATCTCCGTCTCCTCGCGCAGCGGATCGTCTCCCTCCGGACCGGAGAGACCGAGCACGAGGAGATCCTCGTGAGGCTCGTCGACGACTCCGGGGCCCTGATCGCCCCCGGCGCGTTCCTTCCCGCCGCCGAGCGGTTCGGGCTGATGACCTCTCTCGACCGCTGGGTCGTCACGCACGCCATCGCGCTCCTCTCGGCCTCGCCGGGGCGGCGCCTGTTCGTGAACCTCTCCGGAACGAGCCTCGGCGACCACGCCCTCCTCGCCGACATCGAGGCCCTCGTCGCGCAGAGCGGCCTGCCGCCAGGAGCCCTCACGTTCGAGATCACAGAGACCGCGGCCATCGCCGACATCACGGGCCTGCAGCACTGGGCGCGCCGTCTGAAAGAGCTCGGCTGCGGCTTCGCCCTCGACGACTTCGGTACCGGCTTCTCCTCCTTCGCTTACCTCCAGGTGCTGCCCGTCGACCTCGTGAAGATCGACGGCTCCTTCGTCCGGGACCTCGACACGAACGTCACGAACCGCGCCCTCGTCGCCGCGATGGTCGCGGTCGCCCACGCCCTCGGGAAGACCGTCGTCGCCGAGATGGTCGAACGCGCCCCGGTGGCGGACATACTCCGGGGCCTCGGCGTCGAATACGGCCAGGGCTGGTTCTGGGGAAGGCCCGAGCCGGCGGAACGGAGCTGACCCGGGTCCCTTCCGCCGGCTCCCCCCTCAGCGGTCCAGGATCTCCCTCACCTTCCGGAGGAGGTCGAGAGGACGGACGGGTTTCGTCAGGAGGTCGGCCCCTGCGCCGGGTCCCCCGCGGCTCTCGATGAACTCCGCGGAGTAGCCGCTCACGAACAGGACCCGGGTCTGGGGCCGGAGCGCCCGGATCTCTTCGGACGCCTCCCGGCCGCCCTTCTTCGGCATGATCAGGTCCATGAGGGCGAGGTCGATCCAGTCCGGGTCGGCCGCGAACTGCTGCACGGCGTTCTGCCCGTCCACGGCGAGGACGACCCGGTAGCCGGCGTCCGAGAGGACCGTCGCGATGAGGTTTCGGACGGCCGCCTCGTCCTCGGCCACGAGGATCGTCTCGTTTCCCCCCGAGGCGGCGGCGGGCGGCGCCGGCGACTCGTCTCCGGCTCGTCCCTCCTCCGTCAACGGCAGGAAGATCTTGAAGACGCTCCCGTTCCCGGGCTCGCTGTAGACGCTCAGGAAGCCGCGGTGCTGCTTCACGATCCCGAACGCGATGGACATGCCGAGGCCGGTTCCCTTGCCGGTCTCCTTCGTCGTGAAGAAGGGCTCGAAGATGCGGTTCCTCGTCTCCTCGTCCATTCCGCACCCGGTGTCGGAGACGGTCAGGACGGCGTAGCGGCCGGCCAGGCCCCAGCCGTGGGCGGCCACGAAAGCCGAGTCGATCTCGTGCGTCCCGGTCTCGATCGTCAGGAGGCCTCCCTGAGGCATGGCGTCGCGGGCGTTCGTGGCCAGGTTGACGAGGACCTGCTCGATCTGGCCATCGTCGACGAACACGGGGAGCCGCGCCTCGTTCGAGACCGTCTTCAGGCGCACGTCCTCCCCGATGATCCGGGCGAGGAGCTTCTGGACCCGCTGCACGATGTCGACGAGGTTCGCCGCTTTCGGAGACATCATCTGCTTGCGGCTGAAGGCGAGGAGGGAGCGCGTGAGCTGCGCGGCCCTTTCCGCGGCGGCCGTCACGAGCCCGAGCCGCTCCCGCTGCTTGTCGTCCCCGGAGAACCCGGACTGGATGAGGTGGCAGTAGCCGAGAATGACGGAGAGGATGTTGTTGAAGTCGTGCGCGATGCCGCCGGCGAGATGCCCAACGGCTTCCATCTTCTGCGCCTGGAGCAGCTGGCCTTCCAGACGCTTCTCCTCCGAGACGTCTCGCATGACGCTCGCGACCCCCGTCGCCCTTTCGCCCTCGACGATCGGGGTGTAGCGAACGGAATGGTACCGGGCCCCCTTCTGGGGATGGGTCAGCTGGAGCGCGAAGCTCCGCTCCTGCCCCGAGAGGCAGGCGTCGATCTCGGGCCTTAGACGAAGAAAGACGTCCACGCCGCGAACCTCCTCGATGGTGCGGCCCACGACATCCTCGAGCGCGAGAGCGAGGCTGGAAAGGTACGCTTCATTCGCGAGGGCGTACCTGTACGAGGCGTCGAAGACGCAGATCAGGTCGCCCGAGCTCTCGATGACTCTCCTGTACTCGAGAAGCCGGGCTTCGGCCTGCCGGCGCTCGGTGGTGTCGTCGAAGAGCCCGAGGACGCCATAGACGTCGCCGGCGTCGTTCGTCAGCGGCACCTTGGAGGTGTCGAGCCAGATCGTCGTCCCGTCCGCCTGCCGCGCCGTCTCCACGATGTGCAGCTTCGGCCGTCTGAGGGCCATGACCTCCCGGTCATCGGCCCGGTACGCCTCGGCTTCCTCCCGGCTCCACGGAAGGTCGAAGTCGGTCTTCCCGATGATCGCCCGCGGGTCGGCCAGCCCCGCCCGTCGGGCCAGCTGCCGGTTGCAGCCGAGGTAGACGCTCTCGAGGTCCTTCCAGAAGACCGACTGCGGGATCGAATCGACGAT
>JACRCS010000374.1 GCA_016218905.1 Deltaproteobacteria bacterium | reverse complement strand
TCACTCCGCCGCCGACGCGGACGCTCCCCTTGGTCTCGATCGTCCCCTTACAGATGTCGTCCTGGACCTCGACGTCGCGCCCCGCGTGAATCAGGAAGCCGGGCTTCACCTGTCCTTTGACGCGAACGGAGCCGGAGGCGCGGATGTTCCCCGTGCTCAGATCGACGTCGCCGGGGACCAGGTATTGGTCCACCACATGGAACTGGCCGCCCCGGATGACCACCATGCCGTCCGCGTCGGCGAGAACCATCCGGCGGTCGTCATCGGTCGTGGTGTTCTCACCGGGCGTGAGGCTCGTCACGCGCTTGAAGCCGGCCTTCAGAGGAGTTCCATCGACGCAGAATCCCGGCGTCGGTTCCAGGGCCGGAAGCCTCTCCGCGAGGACCTCTCCCCTGGAGACGTTCTTGACCGTCTCCATCTCCTTGTAGTCGATGCGGTCCCCTTCGAGGACTTTGAACGCCTTCTTTTCGAGGTCGATGGTGATGTGGTATGTGGCGTCCCGTCCATCGACGGGTTCTCGCCCCCTCGCGGCGACGACGTTCGGGACGGGAGCGCGGCTCGCGGCCGACTCGGCCACCGCGGCCCGGAGAGCCTCTTCGTCGATCCCGTGGGTCACGCCGAGGTCGTTCAGAGCCTGGACAAGGCGCTCGAGGTGGGCCCCCGGCTCTCTCTTCGGATCCGGCAGCACGGTCAGCCGAGCCTCCATCCGATCCTCGGAGACCTTGAGGGGGGTCTTTACCTGCAGCCGCCCTTCGTGCCACAGGACGACGCCGTACGTCGCCGCCCGATAGTGGAGGGGAGGATCTTCGAAGACGCCTTCGCCGCAGATGACCGGCAGGTCCGCGCCGGCCGGGGGGGGGATGATCGCGCCGAGGAGCGAGCGCCCGGGAATGCCCTCGGAGCAGGGGGTCTTCTTGAGGAGGGTATCGCCAGGGTACGCGAGATTCTGCGAGTAAGCGAGGAAGGGGTCTACAGTGTCGGCGACGGGGGTCTCCCGGACCGGGAAGAGGGGCAGGACCTGCGCGTCGACCCCCTGGCGCGGGGGAACGCCTCGCGCTACGAGGATGGTGCAGGCGCCCGCGCCCTCCGGCGGGGTCTGTTTGAGGCTTTCGCCAAGGGCGGCCGCGATCCTCGCCTCATCGACGGTGGCCACCCCGGCCTTGCGCAACTCGTCGGAGACGCGAGCGGCGGCGGCACCCAACTGGAACGGGACCGGAGCCACGCTGGCGTAGGCTTCGAAACCTCCCCTTCGCAATTCCACGCGGACTTCCACGGAGCCTCCTTGACGAGAACCTGACCCTTGCCAGGGCTTTTCGGCCCGTCGGCGCCGAACTTAAGCCGGCTTTTGAGATGCCGTTCTACAGGTGTCCTCCGAATGATCGGCCGGCGGTTCTCCGTGGTCTTGAACGTCCGGGTACCGTGTGCTACCGTCGATTCTTTGCTGAGGAATCGGGCATCAGGAGCGGATATGAAGATTTCGCCGGAGGAGGTCCTCCACGTGGCCAAGCTGGCGCGGCTGGAGCTGGGTCCCGAAGAGGTGGAGAAGCTGACGTCGCAGCTCTCGGGAATCTTGGATTACGTGGAACAGCTCGGGGAGCTCGACTTGGAGGCCGTCGAACCCATGGCTCACGTCCACGAGCTCGTCAACGCCTTCCGCGAAGACGTTCCGACCGCGTCGCTCCCCAACGAAGCGGTACTCCGGAACGCGCCCGAAGCCGAAGCGGGTTGCTTCAAAGTCCCCAAGGTCATCGAGACCTAGACCCGACCCGGCCTGTCTCCGGAACCGGAGGCGGCTCTCGGCCCCGTCGACACCTCCAAACCCAAGGCACGAACATGGACCTCGTCTCGAAGACTGCTCACGAGCTCAGGGCGCTCCTGGACGGCGGCGAACTCACGAGCGAAGAGCTCACTCGGGCGCACCTCGACCGGATCGAAGCGGTGGACGGGCAGATCGGAGCGTTTCTGACGCGCCTGCCCGACCTGGCGCTCGACATGGCCCGGGCCGCCGACGCGGCGATCCGCAGGCGGGAGAGCGGCCCGCTCACGGGGATTCCGTTGGGCATCAAAGACGTTCTCGTGACGAAGGACGTCCGCACGACCTGCGGCTCGAAGATCCTCGAAGACTTCGTGCCGCCCTACGACGCTACCGCGGTGGCGAAGCTCAAGGCGGCCGGCGCGGTCTTCCTCGGCAAGCTCAACATGGATGAGTTCGCGATGGGCTCATCCAACGAGAATTCCGCGTACTGGCCCGTTCGCAACCCCTGGGACCTGGAACGGATCCCGGGCGGATCGAGCGGCGGAAGCGCCGCAGCTGTCGCGGCGAGGGAAGTCGTGGCCGCGCTCGGGACCGACACGGGCGGCTCCATCCGCCAGCCGGCCTCCTGCTGCGGAGTCGTGGGCCTCAAACCGAGCTACGGGCGGGTGAGCCGCTACGGGCTCGTGGCCTTCGCCTCGAGCCTCGACCAGATCGGTCCCTTCACGCGGGACGTCCGCGACGCGGCGACGCTGCTCTCCGTCATCTCCGGCCACGATCCCTTGGACTCGACGAGCGTCGGGAGGAAGGTCCCCGACTACGCCGCCGCGCTCACCGGCGATGTCCGAAACCTCAAGATCGGGGTCCCGAGAGAGTACTTCGTCGAAGGGATGGACCCGGAGGTGGAGGCGGCGGTCCGGACCGCGGTCGATGTTCTCGCCGGATCAGGGGCGCAGATCCGGGAGGTGACGCTCCCCCACACGAAGTACGCCGTGGCGGTCTATTACCTCATCGCTACGGCGGAGGCGAGCTCCAACCTCGCCCGGTACGACGGCGTCAAGTACGGGCTTCGAGTCGAAGGGCAGGACCTGCTGGGGATGTACCGGGCGACCCGCGTCCAGGGTTTCGGGCCCGAGGTGCGGCGGCGCATCATGCTCGGCACCTACGCCCTCTCTGCCGGCTATTACGACGCCTATTACCGGCGGGCCCAGAAGGTGAGGGCGCTCATCGCCAGGGACTTCCGGGAGGCCTTCGAAGAGGTGGACGCCATCTGCTGCCCGACGGCGCCCACTCCCGCTTTCCGGCTCGGCGAGAAGACCGACGATCCGCTACAGATGTACCTCTCCGACATCCTGACGATCCCGTGCAATCTGGCCGGCCTTCCGGGCCTGAGCGTGCCCTGCGGGTTCACGCGGGGAGGGCTTCCGGTCGGACTTCAGATCCTCGGCGCCCCTTTCTCCGAGGAGATCCTGCTTCGGGTCGGGCACGCCTACGAGCAGGCCACGCACTGGCGCGAGCGCTCCCCGTCCCTCTAACGGCGAGAAGGTATCCCCATGGCTCAGTGGGAGATGGTGGTCGGGCTGGAAGTTCACGCCCAGCTCCTTACGAACACGAAGATCTTCTGCGGTTGCTCGGCTGCTTTCGGGGCGGCCCCGAACACCCACGTCTGTCCGGTCTGCCTGGGACTGCCGGGAGCCCTCCCGGTCCTCAACCGGAAGGTCGTCGAGTATGCCTTGAAGGTCGCGCTGGCGACGCACTGCACGGTCTCGCGAACGAGCCGCTTCGCGCGGAAGAACTACTTCTACCCCGACCTGCCGAAAGGCTATCAGATCAGCCAATACGAGTTCCCCATCACCGAGCACGGCTACATCGAGGTGGACTCGGACGACGGGGGGACGAAGAAGATCGGGATCACGCGCATCCACATGGAGGAGGACGCGGGCAAGCTCCTCCATCCCGAGGCCCCGGGCTCAGACTATAGCCTCGTCGACCTGAATCGGGCCTGCGTTCCGCTCCTGGAGATCGTCAGCGAGCCGGACCTCCGCTCGGCCAAAGAGGCTTCCCAATACGCGCGCAAGCTTCGCGAGATCCTCGTCTACCTCGGCGTGTGCGACGGGAATATGAACGAGGGGAGCCTTCGGGTGGACGCCAACATCTCCGTGCGGCCGCTCGGGCGCGAGAAGTTCGGCACCCGGACGGAGATCAAGAACATCAACTCCTTCCGTTTCCTCGAACAGGCGCTGGCGTACGAGCGCGATCGGCAGATCGAGGTCCTGGAAGACGGCGGAGAGGTCGTCCAGGAGACGCGGCTCTTCGATGCCGAGAAGGGGATCACGCTCTCGATGCGCTCCAAGGAGGAGGCGCACGACTACCGGTACTTCCCCGATCCGGACCTCCTTCCCCTGGTGATCGAGCCGGCCTGGGTCGAGGAGGTCCGCGGGACGCTTCCGGAGCTTCCCGAGGAGAAGCGGTCGAGGTTCCAGAGCCAGTATGGCCTACCGGTCTACGACGCGGAACTCCTCTGTCAGACCCGCGAGCTTGCGGATTATTACGAGCGCACCGTTCGGCTTCACGACGATCCGAAGGCGGTCTCCAACTGGATCATGGGGTACGTGCTCCGGGAGCTCAATCGGGAGGGAGCTCCGCCGCTCGCATCGGCCCCGGTGACTCCCGACCACCTGGCGGGCATGCTCGAGCTAATTCGCCGCGGCACGATCTCGAGCAAG
>JACRCS010000011.1 GCA_016218905.1 Deltaproteobacteria bacterium | reverse complement strand
CGGCGGTGGGGCGGTACCTGGGAGTCACCGCTTCCACAGCGCAACGGCAGGCGAGCGAGGACAAGCCGACGCCCTTGGCCGACCGCGTCCGGAGAGAGTTCGAAGGGTGAATTGCAGCATTTCAGTTACCCCCCGCCCGCCCGCCGTCCCCCGCCCGCCGCCCTACACTTCCTGCATGCCTCGATCTGCTCGTCTGGACGTTCTCGGCGTGGTGCAGCATGTGATGGCGCGGAGTATCGAACGCCGCCCCATCTTCCGCGATGACCGGGTCCGCGAGGAGTTCCTCCGCCGCCTCGGCGAGCGGGTAAGGCGCAATTGCTAGTTGAATCTACCGAGTGCAGGGGTCATGGGGGACTCGGCGTATCTGGACCAGCACCTGGCACTCCGACTCCTGGAATTCTAACCCGCGTACTTCGCCGGTGCTCTGCCCCTCCCCGCCTCGCGCCGGTCCTGGCTTCATGCGCGTCCTGCTCAACCCGAACCCCCTCGTGGGCCGTGCGGCTCTCGCCGCATCGGCGTCTGGACGCTCACCCGGTCAAACCCATCGCTGTTCAACGATCACGACCGCCTAAGGTCTCGGGGGACTACGCCGGGTCCCTGGAGGAAGAGCAGGTGGAGGAAGAGCAGGTGGGCCTGCAACCTTTGCGACCGCGCCCGAAACGATGGAAGGGTGCCGGGATCGCTCCCAGGAATTCTGCGGTTCGCCGGCTCGAGCAACCACTCATACTCGCTACAAATTTCTATGTCCTTGGAGCCGCTCCACGGACCTGGACACCCGTCCCGCGGCTCACGTAACCTCGTGTCATTCCAGGACCTCGGGGGGCGAGAAGGAGACGCGGGCATGGAGCAGAGCCGGAGGGGAATCGGGTGGACGAGACTCTCGGTTGCGCTGGGAGCTCTCTGCGGGACGGCTTTGGCGCTCGCCTCGTGCGGCGGGCGGCCCGCCCCGGCGCCGAAGGCCGGGACACCGGCCGGCGCCACTGCTTCCCAGCCCGCGGCCCCGGCCAACGCCTCCATGGCCGCAGCGGCCGCACCCGCCGGACCCGCCGCCTCCTCCCCGGGAGCGAAGAAGAGGGACTTCCTCACCCAGGAGGCGAGGGGGCTCTACGTCACCTCCTGGATCGCCGGCATGAAGCGGTTCGACGAACTGGCGGACCTGGTGGACGCCTCGGAGCTGAACACCCTCGTCATCGACGTGAAGGACTGCACGGGGAAGGTGGGGTACAAGTCCCGGGTCCCCCTGGTCGACGAGATCGGAGCGTACGAGCGGCGCATCCGCCGCATCGACGAGGTGCTCGCCAAGTGCCGGGAGCGGAAGATCTACACGATCGCCCGGATCGCCGTCTTCGAAGATCCGCAGCTCGCGAAGGCAAAGCCGGAGCTCGCGATCAAGAGCAAGGACGGGGGCATCTGGAAGGACCACAAGGGGCTCTCCTGGGTCGACCCGTCGTCGCGGGAGGTCTGGGAGTACAACGTCTCCCTGGCGAAGGAGGCCGCCGAGCTCGGCTTCGACGAGGTCCAGTTCGACTACGTCCGCTTCCCCACCGACGGCAAGCTCAAGTCCCTCTCCTACCCCGTCTACGCGGGAGACGTGCCGAAGAGCGAGGTGATCCGCAGCTTCTTCGAGTACCTCGACCGGGAGCTGAAGCCCATCGACGTCCTCGTCTCGGCGGACATCTTCGGCCTCACGATGGTCGTGGAGGACGACCTCAACATCGGGCAGAAGCTCGAAGATCTCGCCGATTACGTGGACTTCCTCTGCCCGATGATCTACCCTTCCCACTTCCCTACGGGGCACCTCGGCCTGAAGAACCCCGCCGAGCACCCCTACCGGGTCATCTACGACAGCTGCATGCGAGGGCTCCAGCGGATCGAGGGCCGGCGGGCGAAGCTGCGGCCGTGGCTCCAGGACTTCAAAATCGGCGCTCCGTACGGCACGGAAGAGATCCTGACGCAGATCCAGGCGGCCCGCGACGCCGGCGTCTTCGGCTTCTGCATGTGGAACGCGCGTAACGTCTACACGGCAGAGGCGTACCGGCGAAAGTTCCCGGAGCGGAACCCCCGTCCTCCGCTCTACGAATCGATGAAGGCCGAGCTCGAGCGCAGGCGCCAGGCCAAGCTCGCTGCCACTCAGGTGAAGCAGCTCAAGGGCACGGGAGGAAAGGGCTAGTGTCCCGTTTGGTTAGTCCTCGTCTGGTATTCAGCCCCTGCGTCGGCCGAACGGCGCTGATTCGCCGCCGTTCGGCTTGCTCGCCACGGTGCACGGATTTACCGGACGGGCCACAAGGGTCCAGCGCACCTACCGAGCGGGAGCCGGTTTGACCGAAGCCGAGCGGCTCGCGAAGATCATCGAGCTCCTCGAGCGGGCAGAGCCCGCGCCCAAGCCGGCCCTGCGCTACCGCGACGCCTGGGAGCTCCTCGTCGCCACCGTCCTCTCGGCCCAGACCACGGACGCGCGCGTCAACCAGACGACGCCCGCGCTCTTCGCCCGATACCCGACGCCGGAGGCGCTCGCGGCCGCAGACCCGCGCGAGGTGGAGGAGCTGATCCGGAGCATCGGCCTCTTCCGCACGAAGTCGAGGAACCTGGTGGCGCTCGCGGGAAGGATCGCGGGCGAGCACGGGGGCAGGGTGCCCGACGAGCGCGACGCCCTGGAGCGCCTGCCGGGCGTGGGGAGGAAGACCGCCTCGGTCGTCCTCGCCCAGGGCTTCGAAGTGCCCGCCTTTGCCGTCGACACGCACGTCGGGCGGGTCGTCATGCGGCTCGGCTTTTCTCCGACGAAGGAACCCCGCCGGGCGGAGGAGGCCGTGACGGCCCTCCTGGAGCCCCGACTCTGGGGCAAGGCCCACCTCCTCCTGATCCGCCACGGTCGGACCCTCTGCACGTCCCAGCGGCCCCGCTGCCCGATCTGCCCGGTCCGGGAGCT
>JACRCS010000367.1 GCA_016218905.1 Deltaproteobacteria bacterium | reverse complement strand
CTTACATCTCTGACCTCCTCGAGACTTTCGGAGGTGTGAACGTCTTTCCGGTTGCGAGCGGCCCCTGGCCGAAGACGGACGAGGAGCAGCTCGCGGCCTTGGCGCCGGAGCTTCTCGTCCTGCCCGACGAGCCATACCGGTTCGGCGACGCCGAGGGGGCGTATTGGAGAGGGATCCTCCCGTCGGCTCGCGTCGCACTCGTGCCCGGAGAGGATTTCTGCTGGCATGGAGTGCGTACTTTGCGCGGCCTGGACGCGGCGGGAGCGCTCCTGAAGGAGGTCGCGTGAAGGTCGCCGTTTTGCTCGTCCTGGGGCTCGCGGAATTGAGTGTGTCCGGCGCGCCGCCTGGCGAGGTCGCGACGACGCCCGGCGCGGCGGCAGCGACGACTCCTCTTCCCGGCGGGCCCTGGGTCCTCGTTCAGACCGACGGGTCGCGCGTGACGTTCGAAGCGCCGCCCCAGAACCGCTCCGGGAGGCTCGTGGGGCGCCTCCACGGCTCCGGAACCCTCGTCTCGATCCCGACGGCGCGAGTCGACACGAAGGCCACCGAGCGCGCGAACACGTCCGGGGCCGCGGCGGTCCCCCCGCCTCCGAGAGTGCGACCGACGCTACGCCCGTTCGAGGTCCCCCCGCTCGGCGATCGCGTTCGGATGAAGACGAGCCCGGAAGACGCCCGGAAGATGCTCGAGGGGGTACGGACCGGCGAACCGGCCCCGACGCCTCCGCCCGGCACGACCCCAACTGTCGCCCCTGTCGCGGAGGAGAAGGCCCCGACCGACAACCACGGCCGAAGTGCCACCTACTGGAGAGAGCGGGCCGAGGCGACGCGTGGCGTATTCGACGAGGCGGAGCGGAATCTCGCTGCTGCCGAGACTCAGCTCAAAGCGGCCGAGCGGTCGTTCCTCGGCGTCGGCGAGGCGGAGCGAAACACCTACATTGTCCGTGTGATCGAGGCGCGGGACCTCGCCGAGAAGGCCAGGGCCGAGCACTCCAGCGCGAAGGGACGATGGGAAGCGCTCCAGGAGGAAGCCCGGAAGGCGGGCGCGTTCCCGGGCTGGCTCAGATAGCTCGCGCGCCCCCCGGACCCCCATTCGGATTCGTTGTCACCAAGTTACCCCCGGCGTCTGAGCAGATCTAGGAACTCTTCCCGCACCGCCTTCTGCATGAAGATGCCGCGGATCGCCGAGGTCACGGTGACCGAGCCGGGCTTGCGGACTCCGCGCATCTCGACGCAGAGGTGGCGGGCCTCGATGACCACCATGACACCCTGCGGCTTCAGCTCCTCCTCGAGGACACCGGCGACCTGCTCGGTGAGCCGTTCCTGCAGCTGGGGGCGCTTGGCGAAGAAGTCGAGGAGGCGGGGGAGCTTCGAGAGGCCGACGATCCGCTCGTTCGGGATGTAGGCGATGTGCCCGTGCCCGTAGAAGGGGACGAAGTGGTGGGCGCACATGGAGAAGAACGGGATCTCCTTCTCCATGACCATCGCCGTGTAGTGCTCGTCGTTCGGAAAGGTCGTGAGCTTCGGGCGGGTTCCCTCGTCGAGGCCGGAGAAGATCTCGAGGTACATTTTCGCCACGCGGCGATCGGTGTCGACGAGGTTCGGGTCGGTCTCGGGCGAGAGACCGAGGATCCGGATGATCTCCTTCACGTGCGGAGCGATGCTGTCGATCCGGGGATCGCCCGGAGGGGGAGGGGCGAGCACCTCGAGATCCGCGGCGAGCAGGGATTCCGGTTTCGAAGTCATAGAGGGATCATACGGTTCTGAGGAGGATCCGGATGGCCAAGCCGACGCGGGAGCCTCGCGCCACGAAGATCGTTGCGACGATCGGACCCCGGGCAGAACGGGAGGGCGAGCTGGTCCGGCTCCTCTCGGCGGGGGTCGTCGTCGTTCGCTTGAACGGAGCGCACTGCGCGCCGGGAGACATATCCCGCCGGGTGGCCCTCGTTCGTGCCGCCGAGAAAGCGGTGGGACGCCCCGTCGGCATCCTCCTCGATCTCGGCGGTCCGAAGATTCGCGTCGGCCCCATCGAGGGGGACACGACCGTCTGGAAGGACGGGGACCTCGTCGAGATCCTCCCGGGGCAGCGCCGCGGGGCCGGGAAGCAGATCTCCGTGACCTACCCGGCGCTCCTTTCCGAGGTCGAGCCGGGCGCCGAGATCCGGATTGCCGACGGGCTGATCCGGCTCAAGGTCGAAAGCCGGGGGGCCGGCTCGCTGAAAGCACGGGTCCTCGCCGGCGGAACGGTGAGGAAAGGGGCCGGAGTGAATCTCCCGAGCTCCGTTCTCTCGGCTCCGGCCGTGACGGCAAAGGACCGTCGCGACCTGCGCGAGGGGCTCGAGGCCGGGATTCAGTTCGTCGGTCTTTCGTTCGTGCGGTCCGTGGAGCACGTGAAGACGCTCCGGCGCCTCATCGCGGAAGCGCCACCGCAATGCCGTCCGTGGATCGTCTCGAAAATCGAGCGGATCGAGGCGGTGCGCGCACTCCGGGAGATCGCCGCCGCTTCGGACGTGCTGATGGTGGCGCGCGGGGACCTCGGCGTCGAGATCGGCCTCGCGGCCGTCCCTGGGGCGCAACGGGCGATCCTCAGGGTGGGACATGAGAAGTCCGTGCCTGTGATCGTGGCCACGCAGATGCTCGAGTCGATGATCGAGCACCCGGTCCCGACGCGCGCGGACGTATCGG
>JACRCS010000366.1 GCA_016218905.1 Deltaproteobacteria bacterium | reverse complement strand
TCGAGGGGATGAAGACCTCGGGCGAGTACCCGGCCCGGCAGGTCTACGACACCGACCCGCGCGTGAAGCGGGTCCTGGACGCCTTCCAGACGTCTCTGTTCGCGCCGTTCGAGCCTGGCATCTTCTCGTGGCTCTTCGAGCACGTCGTCGAGAACCACGACCCCTACTTCCACCTGGCAGACTTCGACGCTTACGCCGCGGCCCAGGAACGGGTCTCGGCGCAGTGGGAGGACGCGGCGGGATGGACCCGTAAGGCAGTCCTGAACGTCGGCCGGATGGGGAAGTTCTCCTCCGACCGGACCATCCGCGAGTACGCCCGCGACATCTGGAACCTGACTCCCGTACCGCCGGGAGGAAATGCGCCGCGCTAGCGCGGACTTCGGCCCGGAGGACGTTCAAGGCACAATCGGGAGCCCCGGAGGAGTTTCATGCCGAAACCGACGCCCCGCCGCAGAACGGCGGCTCATGCGACCGCCCCCGAGTCCCCGGCCGTTCCCGCCAGGCGCCCTGCCGCCCCGAAGAAGGCGGTCGCTTCGGCTGCCGGCCGGCCGGCCGGCGACTGGAGCCCCCAGGTGAATCCCGAGGGAGAGTTCCTCTGGAAGAGCTCCCCGTCGCGCTACATCGCGCGGATGAGCTCCGTGACGGGGCGCGAGGTCCTCCGCCCCATCGACCCCGACGAGCTCCTCATCCAGGCCCACCGCGACAACAACCCGCTCGAGGTGACGGCCCAGTTCCTGGCGAGCCGGTTGATCCAGGTGACGGGCAACGAGGACGCCGTCCGGGACGGGATGAAGAAGCTCAACGAGATCGGGATCCGGGTGGCCGGCCGCCTGGGCCGGATGACCGGCTCGAAGGCAATCGAACGCGGGGCGCGACAGGCGATCGGCGTCGTCGACCGGGAGTTCTTCTTCCAGTTCCGCGAGCCGACCCGCCTCTCCGAACGCGAGGTGAAGGCCCGGATCGTGAGGCTCCAGGAAGACGCGCGCGCCGCGCTGGCGGCCCGCGGACGGACCCCGAAGCTCCGAGTCCTCCTGACCGGCGCCACCGGATTCCTCGGGCAGGAGATCCTCGCCCAGGCCGCCTCGGACAGGCGGATTGCCGAGGTCATCTCGGTCATCCGCCCGCAGACGGTGCGCGACCCGAAGACGAAGGAGGTCGTCCGGGTCCTCTCGCCCACCGAGCGGGGCCTCCTCCTCCTCTCGCGGATCGGCATCGGCGGGCGCGCGGCGCGCAAGTTCCGGTTCATCGCCGGCGACATCGAGAAGCCTCTCCTCGGAATCGGCGAGTCGGACCTGGCGGCCCTCGAGAAGACCGTCACGCACGTCGTCCACTGCGCGGCCTCCGTCTCCTTCGACGACACCTACGAGAGCTCGTTCCGGGCGAACGTAGGCGGCTGCAAGAACGCCCTCGCCTTCTCGCTGAGGCTCCAGCGGGCTAACGGGTCGAAGTTCGTTCTCCACGTCGCCATCGAGACGTCCTACATTCACGGCCGCAAGAAGCGGTCGATGGCGGCGGAGCACGCGCTCGTCTTCCCGAAGAACTTCTACAACAACTTCTACGAGCTGACGAAGGCGATGGCCTCGATGGAGACCGACCAGCACATGGTCGTCGACGGCCTCCGCGTCATCCAGCTCCTCCCCGCCATCGTCATCGGCGACTCGCGCACCGGCAACAACCGGGGCGACACGAAAGTCGTCAACGCTCCCGTGAACGCCTTCGGGCGCGCGCAGGAAGCGCTCGACGCGTTGAAGTCGACGCCGTTCGGCGAGACGAAGGCGGCCGCCATCGCCTCCGTCGCGATGGTCTTCCCGGCCGACCGCTCCGCAGAGCTGAACCTCGTCACCGTCGACCGGGTCGTCGAGGGGATCCTCGCCTCACTGACCCGCCCCGAGGCGATCGGCGAGCGGGTCCACCTCGCCACCGACAACCGGATCCGGACCGAGGACATCATCAAGGTCGAGAAGGAGGAGCTCGGCGTCAACGTCCGCCTCACCGACCCGACCCTTTTCCGCAACGTCACGCTCCCTCTCATCACGACGATCCTCAAGAAGGTGAACGAGCCGAGGCTCGCCAACGCTCTCGAGAAGCTCGGGACGATCTTCGGCGGCTACGGGGAATGGGGCCAGCCGATCCACAGCGTCGGCAACGACGTGCGGGTCCTGGGTCTGCCGCTCCGGCGCCCCAACACCTACTACGCCTTCCGGATGCTCTGCCGGCACAACAAGCTCGTGCAGGAGTTCGGAAAGGTGAAGGACCCCGACGAAGTCTCCCGCCGGGAGCGCGTCTGGGCGGAGGCGCTCGCACGGATCGAGAAGGAGTCGGGGCGACAGGCCGCTTCGCTCGAGGCCGAGGAGTTCCGGCGGCGGATCGGGGAGATCCTCGACTTGAAGGCATTCGTTTCGAAGTAGCGCCGGTCTCACGGGCCTCACGCCGAGACGAGGCCGGCTCCGTCCCCAGGGCGCCGGCAGGCCGGCGCCCTGGGGACGTCCATCGTCGGGATCTACTGGATCCGCTGAGGCGCGAAGACCTCGAACGCCAGGGCGCCCGGCTCGGGGTCGTCGAAGATCGAGCTGACGTAGGCGAGATACGGCTGCGTCGCCTCGACCGTGATCCAGACGAAGAGCTGCTCGAAGTACGTCATGTCCGGGTCCGGCAGGAGTGGGATCGGCAGACGGTTCACCTGCAGGACGCTCTTCGCCCCGATCGTCACCGATCTCGCGATCGCCCCCTTCTTCTCGTCTCCCTACTCCCGGTCCCTCTTCGTGGGGACCGGGACGGGACTCCTCCGGAGTACCGACGGGGGCGCCCAGTGGCTCCC
>JACRCS010000365.1 GCA_016218905.1 Deltaproteobacteria bacterium | reverse complement strand
TCGGGTCCCCCGATGAGCTTCGCGGCACCATCGTCAAGGCCTTCATCATCCTCGCCCCCGGCTACACGGCCTCCGACGCGCTGGTCAAAGAGATCCAGGACCACGTGAAGAAGGAGACCGCGCCCTACAAGTACCCCCGCGAGATCGAGTTCCTCGACGCGCTGCCCAAGACTGTGTCGGGCAAGATCCGCCGCGTGGAGCTCCGCAAGCTCGAGGAGGAGCGCAAGAGCGGGAAGAAGTAAGCATCCCTGGAGAGGAGAGTCGAAGGGGCCCTCAGGGGCCCCTTCGTGTTTTCTGTCTTCGTCCCCTCAGCTGCGCTCGCCCGCGACGGCTCCCCGGATACCGGCAATACTGTTGCGCGCGAAGTAGCGCTCCCGGACCTGGATGTCCGGCGGGAGCTCGCGCAGCCGGGCGAAGTGCCGATCCGTCTCCAGCAACTCATGGAGGATCGCCTCGTCGGCTCCCTCCTCCACGCCGCAGCACCGCGCGGCCACGGCCGTCCAGATTTCGATCTGCTCGCGCGCGACCTCCAGCACCTCGGCCGGCCGTTCCGCGAGGCCGTAGTGCCCGAGGCACAGGTGCGCCGCGCCGACGCCGGCAACGCGGTCGATCGAAGCCCGATAGACGTCGGGGTAGAACACCGGCGGGGTCGCCGGCCGCTGGTACACCCCCGACGGCAGCTCGTAGCGCATCCCCGCCACCTCTCCGCCGAAGACGACGTCGCCCACGACGTACGAGGCGTGGTGCGCCGCGTGGCCGGGCGTCTCCAGGGCCGAGACCCGCCAGGCGCCCAGCTCGAGCGCTTCTCCGAAGATCAGGCTCTCCTGGGGCACGGCGGCGATCTCGCCGTACGCCTCGGCCAGGTCGCCGAGGACCTTCCGCGACCCCTCCCAGAGCCGGGTCGGGTCGGCGAGATGAGGGATTCCCTTGGGATGGCAGACGACCGCAGCGCCGGGGAAGCGCTCGAGGAGCAGGCCCGCCCCGCCGGCGTGGTCGATGTGGATGTGGGTGAGCAGGATCCCGTCCAGCCGCGCCACGCCGAGCTCCTGGAGGGCGTCCAGGAGCACGGGCACCGTGGCCCGCGGCCCGGGGTCCACGAGGAGCACCGCGGTGCCCCGGCGCAGCACCCACGGCGCGATGAAGCGGCGGACCCCCTCCCTCGGGAGGTCGAGGTCCACGAGGACGAGGTCTTCCCGGGGCTGGTGGATCGCCATGTCGTTACCTCCCATCGTCGTCCGTCGACGACCGTCAACCCTCCGCCTCGTCCCCTGTCACCCGATTGTACCGCACCCTCCGACCATATCTTGCGCCAGTGGAAGACAACTTGCCCGTGGTCCGGACCGCCGCGGCTACTCGTCCGGAAGCGATCGTGCGGCCCGCCACTCGGCCTCCAACCCCAACTCCCTGACCCTTGCCTCAATCGTTTCCCGCTCGATCCGCTCGCCGGAAACGGCCAGCATCCCGGCAATGTCCCTGAGGTGCTTCTCGGAGTGTCCTTCCCGGTAGTACTCCAGCTTTCGCACGATGACGTACTCGGGCGGGGCGAGCCAGAGCGGTCGGTCCGCCAGGCTGAGACCGACTCTGTGGGCCATGGCCCATCGGTGCAGCGGATCCTCGCCCACCAAGTAGATGTCGGCCTTGTAGCCCGTCTCGTAGTGGATCAGGTTGAAGCGACCGCGGATCCGTCGTGCCGCTTCCGCCTCGATCACGTCTTGGGGAGGGCCGTAGAACTCCTCCCCGTCGAACGCGCGGTGCACCCGAACCGCGTCTCCGCGACTGAGTTCGACGACAAGGTCGATGTCGTGGGTGAGCCGCGGTTCTCCGTAGACCATGCTTGCCACGGAGCCGGTGACCATGTACTGGATTTCCGCCTTCTCCAGGCGGTCCGTGAAAACGCGAAAGAGGTCAGTCCCGAACATTCAGGAACGCTTTCCTGGCTTCTTCCTTCACCTGTTCCTCCGTCCAGTCTCGGTGCAGCTGCCGAATCGCTGCCTCCTTGAACTCTCGGGCAGACCAGTAGAGCCGCTGCGCCACCTCGAGCTTCTGCGCTGGAGTCATGGCCCGCAGCGCCTTCACCTGCTCAGGGTGCATCGGGCTCGTCCTTCCATGTTCCAAAGGTGGGGCCTCGCTGTCCCAATTTCACGCCTTCGCTCCTTCCCACAACTCACCTTGTGACAACGCAGTGTCAGGGCTTGACCCCGTACCGCTCGAGCCAGTTGGTCAGCGTCTGATAGCTCGGCAACCCCACCAGGGCGGCCGCCCGGGTCTTGTTCCCGTGCGCCTCGGCCAGGGCGCGCTCCAGGTAGTGCTGGGCCACCGTGGAGAGAAGGTCCGACCAAGGCACAGTTCATCGGGACCTCCGGCGTCGCTCCCCTATACAACCGATCTTGTGCCAACACCAACGGATTTGCGGTCAGGGGGCGGCAGCGTCGCCATCCCGGCAAGGTCGATGTGCGGTCATCCTGCCCGGCATCCGCCGTTGAGGACCGACGGAGTCGACGGAGCGACGTCTGCGAACCGTCCGCCGGAAGGCGTGCCTCGGGAGAAGACGTGTTGAAACGGCTCTTGCTGGGTACATACTCGGTCTCTATCTCTTGGTGGGAGGGATCCTCATGCAAACGGCGAAGATCTTCATGAACGGCCGGAGCCAGGCGGTTCGACTGACGAAGGAGTTTCGGTTCAAGGGGGACGAGGTGGTCGTGAAGCGGGTGGGGGACGCGGTGTTGCTCTTCCCGAAGCAGTATCGGGCGACGACGATGAAGGAC
>JACRCS010000364.1 GCA_016218905.1 Deltaproteobacteria bacterium | reverse complement strand
GCCGTCGTTACCAACCTCTCGCTGGCCCCCGAAGAAGTCTGGCGCTTCTACAACGGCCGGGCCGACTGCGAGAACCGCATCAAGGAGCTCAAGCTCGACTTCGCCGCCGACGGATTCTGCCTGCGCTCTTTCCAGGGCACCGAGGCCGTCCTGCAGCTCAACTGCCTGCTCTTCAATCTCCTGACCGCCTTCAAGGACGAGGTCCTCAAGGATCCCTCCCCGACCCTCGGGACCCTCCGCCACTCCCTCTTCGTCCTAGGTGGTCTCCTGCGCGCCTCCGTCCGCCGCTCCCAGCTCTTTCTCGGCCTCCTCAACCAGAAATCCCGATACCACCTCGCCCAGCTCCTGATGCGCCTTGCGGCGATCCCTCCAACTGTGGCGCACCTCCATCTGGACCTTCCGCCACCCTGGCGAATACGCCCTTCAATCCCAGCCGCCTTCCTCCGCTACTGCCCTCTCGCGCCTGCTTGAACTGAGGTTTCTCGGATCAGGTCAAGGGAGTGGAATCGCTCTCCATGAGCTTTCCCCAGGTTCCCGTCTCCGGCCACGAAGCGAATCTTGTGATGTTCGAGAACTACTGGTCGACGAATCTCCTGTGGGTCACCCTCCAGGTCCTCCCGGAAGGTGTGCTCGTCTCCGGGGGCATTCCCATCACGTCGCCCGAAGCGGCAATTCTCCAGCGGCTTCCTATCCTCGAGATCGGCTCGTCGTCCCGGATGCCGGGCCAGCTCGTCTGGAGCGGTAGGCTTGTCCGCGCCCGCGTCTTTCCCCCGAAAGGGCTGGTTTTCGAGGTCAACGAGCTCGCGCTCGAATGGAGGCCCCAGTGAACGGACAGGTCCCGCAGTTCCCCGGAACAGAGAGCCCCGTTCCCGTGGGACGGCAGCAACTCGCCGCCGTCGGCCTTCTCGCCGCGCTCGCCTGCGTCGCCCCTCCGGCGGAGGCGTGGGATCCCGAGACGCACGTCTCCATCGTCAAGGCCGCCTTCGCCCTCTCCCCCGCCGCCGAGGCGCGGGTACCAGTCGAGTACCGCGAGGCGCTCTTCGGCGAGGTCGCCTCGCCTGACTCCTTCGACTCGATCTGCCGGTACCACAATGGCCCGGCGGCAAGCGTCGACCCGACCGTCGAAGCGGAAAGGGTCCTCCTGGCCCTCTCGTCCGGTCGCGGTCCCCAGAGCCCGTACGCGAGGACGAAGAGCATCGGACGGTACCTTCACTTCGTGGCCGACGCGGTCGTGCCCGCGCCGATCCGGGAGGGGAGGGCCTACACGATCCTCGACTACTTCACCCTGCAGGACTTCATTCTGTTCCGCGAGAGACAGGTCCTCACGTCCCCGCTTGCCGCCTCTCTCCGCCAGGCGGCAGCGGCCTCTCAGTGGCCCGACGAGTCGCCCGGCGCGCGTTCCTTCGTCTACCGGCGCGCAGTCAATCTCGTCGCCGACGCCCTCCTCCTGCTTCCGCCGCGGGCCGATGCCGCGTCCGCGCCGGACGACGGCCCGGTCTTCTTTCTCCTCGACAGGCTTCGCAACCTGAAGGGCGGGGCGGACAGACGGCACGTCTTCGTCACGACCTACGACTACAGTGGCTACCGCCGCGTGGAAGAGACGAACAGCATCCGGGAGGAGCGGGTAGGCGGCGACACGAACCTCGTGAAGGACATGATGGCGCACAGGATGCTGCAGGTCGTGGAGCGCGTCGCCAGGACCGATTCGGGCGGCTCGAGCTTGCGGCTTCTCCTCTTCAATAACTCCGAGAGCTGCCAGACCGACATCTCCCTGCGTTTCAAAGGGCACATCGCCCCGATCGCGGGCTCCGTTTCCGCCGGCTCGCTCCTGACGGCCGAGGTTCGCGTACCGACCGGGATTCCGCCGGCAGCGCTCGCTCTTTTCTCGGCCGATGGCGCGTGCGCGGTCGGGACGCCACTTCCCGGGACGATTCCGGCTGGCCGGAGGGTCGTGCTGGGTCTGAGCGGCGTTCCGAGAGACTTCCGAGGTGCGGCAGAGACCACGGCTATCCAGGCGAGCGCCCGGGTCGCAGCCAGCGAGCTCGGCTCCAACCCGAGCGTCCAGTTCAATCGTGCCGCGCTGAAGGGTCTCAATGACGGACCGATGCTCAGTGAAATGGTCGCCAGCGTCGAACCTGAAGTCGTCAAGAAGCTTGCCGGCCGCCTCCTCGTCGAGCGTTTTGACGTGGATGCTTCCCGCCAGCCCTGGGTTTGCCGGCTCGTCGTGAGGAACACCGGAGAGAGCGCCCTGGACGGGCTCAGCATCACGCTCTCCGTTACCCCTATGGAGCGGGACCGGACGGCGACACGGGAGACCGTCCTGTTCGACGCGCGGAGCGTCACCAGGGGAAGCACTCGGGAGCTGACGGCCCTTCACACCTCGACGCGGGGCATCCGGCCCGCCGTACTGAAGATCGTTGACGCCACCAGCACCTCGCTCCCGGTCTCGCGGCCGGCGCCAATCCAGAACGTCCTGCCGCAGGCCAAGGGCCCGGCGTCCTGAGCGCGTCTCCCGCAGGGAACGAGCGCTTCCGACTTCAACCCGACCCGCGGGCACGAGCAGCGCGGCCCTCGCTTGGAGCCTGAAGGCGTCGGCCGGGTCCGAGGGCTCATGTCCGTGGGCTGATTCCGCGGGGCGAGGTCTCCCTCAGAACGCGTCCGATCCTCCGGCACCCCTCCGCGATCGCCTCCTCGTCGAGGCATGCGATCGACAGGCGCGCGTAGGGAGCAGAAGGAGGCGCCCCGAAGAAGGGGCGGCCCGGAGCGACCCTCACGCCCGCCCCGAGCAGCCGGGCGCATGTCTCGGGCTCCGAATCCGGAGGTCCCGACAGGCGCATCCAGACGAGGTATCCGCCCGCGGGACGGGGCCAGGCGACACTCGCCGGAATGCTGGCGTCGAGAGCGCGCAGCGTCGCCTGCATTCGCTTGCGGAAGACGCGGGGCACACGCCGCAGGTATGACTCCAGAGCGCCGGACGCGCAGAACCGGGCGACGGCGGCCTGGATCAGCGTGTTCCCGCCCAGGCTGGTCACCCGCTCGAGGGCCGAGAGATGCGCGACGACCTCGCGCGGGGCCGCGATCCAGCCGAGTCGCAGTCCCGGAAAGGCCACCTTCGAGAAGGTGCCGACGTAAAGGACCGTCCCCCTCGCGTCCATCGACTTGATCGGCAGCACGGCCTCGCCGAAGTACTTCATTTCCTCCTCGAAGCCGTCTTCCACGATCGGAACGCCTTTCTCCTCGCAGATCGCCAGGAGCCGTTCGCGGTGGGCCTGGGACGTCGTCACGCCGGTCGGGTTGTGGAAGTTCGGCATGGTGTAGACGAATCGCGGCGCCGGGCCGTGTCCGAGGGCGCGAGCGAGCGCGTCGAGGTCCATCCCGTCGCCGAGCATCGGAACCTCCACGACCTTCACGCCGTGCACGCGGAAGAGCCTGTGGGCCAGGCCGTAGGTCGGCGCTTCGGCCACCACCCGGTCCCCGGGCTTGGCGAGGAGCCTCAGGCATCTGTCGAGGGCGCTCTGCGCCCCCGCGGTGACGACGACTTCGTCGGGCGACACGTCGACGCCGTGCGTCCGCATCCGCCGGGAGATGGCCTCCCGGAGCGGCCCTTCCCCCGCGGAGTCCGCGTAGCCCAGCATCTCGCCCTTGCCGCGGACGAGGGCTCTCTTGAGGTACCGCCCGAGCTCCTCGCACGGCGCGAGCCGCGGGTCCGCCGAGAGACGGGAGAAGTCGATCACGCCCCCGGCTGCCGCGTGGTCTTCCTCCTCCCGCGCGACGTCGGCAAGGGCGATTCGGGCGCCGGGCGTTACGAGCGCCTTCCAGCGGAAGGCGGACACCTTGGCGTCCCTGCCGCTGTTCCCCGGAGCGAGCCGGACCGAAGGCGGGCGCGCGCGGCGCCGAACCGTCGAGTACGAGCCGGGCCGACTCTCGAGATAGCCGAGCGCCCGCAGCTCGTCGTAGGCGCGCACGAGCGTGGTTCGGTGGAGACCGAGCGTCGCCGCGTGCTCCCGCGTCGGAGGGAGCCTGTCGCCCGGCCGCAGAGCCCCCTTCTCGACGAGCTCGACGATCCGGTCACGGACCTGCCGGTAGAGGGGGATGGAGCTGGACGTGTCGATCGGGATCAGCATCATTTCGAGCGCCCCTCAAAAGACGGCTCTCGTCGGGGAAATCGGTCGCTTTGATTATCGGCATATTGGCCCTGGTGGAGAATCCGTTTTCCGGCGACTCTTCTTTCGGAAAGCCTCCACCGCGGGGGCGGAGAAAGGGGACGCCATGGGATTTGTCAACGCCTACCAGGACGCGCGCCGCGCCGCCGCCTACGACCAGCTCGAGTTCCCGGGGACCTACAGCCTCGCCTTCCGCGACATCCCTGCCCTCGTCCGCGAGCACGTCCAGGGCCGCAATGCCCTCGACTTCGGGTGCGGAACCGGGCGGTCGACGCGGTTCCTCGCGGGCCTCGGCTTCGAGACGATCGGGGTCGACATCGCCGCGGAAATGGTGGCCCAGGCCCGGCTCCGCGATCCGAAGGGCGACTACAGGGTCGTCGCCAGCGGCGACCTCTCCGGGCTTCCCGCGGAGTCGTTCGACCTCATCTTCTCGGCCTTCACATTCGACAACGTTCCCGCCGAGCAGAAGCCGGGCCTCTTCGCGGGCCTCGGGCGGCTGCTCGCGCCGCGGGGACGCTTCGTGAACCTCGTCTGCACGCCCGAGGTCTATACGAACGAATGGGCGTCGTTCACGACGAAGGGCTTTCCCGAGAACCGGAACGCCCGGAGCGGCGACGTCGTGAAGGTCATCACGACGGATCACCCCGACCCCCGCCCGGTCGAAGACATCCTTTGCACCGATGAGGCGTATCGCGCCATCTACGCCGAGGCCGGCCTCGCCCTCGTCACGGTGGATAGGCCTCTCGCCAAGGGCGATGAGCCGGTGCGCTGGGACAGTGAGACGGCAGTTCCGCCCTGTGCCGTCTACGTGTTGGCGAGTGGCCGACCGCGGTAGCCCTGAGATCACAAGGGCCGACCTTTGGTGAGAATGCGCGGACCAAACTGATGGAATGGTCCGTCGCGAGCGGTGGCGCGATGGCGAGACACCGCATCAGGAGCGCAGGTCCACCCGCAGCTTCTCCGCCATGGCCCGGGCGAGGCCAGAGGGGTTGTCCCACGCCATCGAGTGGCCGGCGTCGGGGACGACGGCCACTCCGACGCCGCTCGCGCCGAGCGACTCGGCGTCCGGGTCCGGCAAGGAGCGCGCGCCAAAGAGGACAGTGCGCGGGATGTCGAGCGCGAGCAGCTGCTGGCGCCACGAAGGCGACGCCCCCTCGACGAGCGAGACCGCCGCGCGGTGCGCCGCGAAGGGGGCCGTCGCGGCCATCGAGCCCGCCCAGGTGTGGTTTCCCGAGCGCGCCGCCTCGCGGATCGTCTCCGCGTGCCCGCTCACGACGTATCGGCCTTCGGGCTGCGCGGCGATGCTCCTGCTGAAGACCCCGCCTCCCGGATCCAGGTTGGGCTCGGACAGCACCAGGTGCTCGACGCGCCCCGGCAGCATCGTCGCGGCGACGATCGCCACGGCGCCGCCCATGCTGTGGCCGTAGAGGTCGCACGTCGC
Source organism: Deltaproteobacteria bacterium (assembly GCA_016218905.1). The sequence goes on along the minus strand of JACRCS010000364.1, from coordinate 7,069 downwards.
GACGCCGAGCGCGTCGAGGAGGGCGACGAGGACCCGCGCGTGCGCGGAGACCGAGTAGTCGAAGGACTCCGGCCTGTCGCTGAACCCGGAGCCGAGGAGGTCGACGAGGATCGCCCTCCGCGAGGCGAGGGACGGATCGCGAGCGACCGCCAGGTAGTCGCACGACGACGCGCACCCCAGCCCGTGGACGAAGACGAGGGGCGCGCCGACCCCCGCGAGGTCGTGGAATCGGATCGCGGCTGCCGGAGACTCGAGGACGAGGGACTTCATGCGGCTCCTGCGTAAGCTCAAACGCTGGCCCCACCGAGTTCGTCACGACGCTCGAGATGGTCGCTCTGGCTCACCAGGCCCCGCGCGGGTACGGCGGATTCCCTGCAGCTACTTGATGAAGTAGCCGCTGACGCGCCAGGAGCCGTCCTTCTCGTGCATGGGAGTGATCGTCTCGACGGCTGCGGCCTTGCTCTCGAACTGAGTATCGAACTGGATGACGACATACTCGCCGTCAGGGGCGCCAGGGAGAGTGCGAGTGAAGGTGGCTGCTCTCAACTTGCGTGACTTGACGACGCCGAGAGGCGCACGTACGCCCTTCAGCGCGCTCTCCCAGCTGGCTTTCGTGACGGCGGCCTTGAAGAGCGATGCAGCCTCGTCCCAGCTCGGCCCGTATTTCGCGGCATCGGTCAGGGTGAGCCAGGTGGTTGCGGCTGCCTGGGCCTGGCGGACTGCGGCATTTTCGTCCGCGAAGCAGGGACCGGCAAGAAGAAGGTGGACCGTCGCTGCCACGAACATACGTCTCATGTGGACCTCCGAGTGCGAATGATAGCGAGGGCGTGAACGAGACGAGCATGACCGCCTGGCAGACGGCCATGGGGGAGCGGCGCGCGCTCGCCCTCTGGGCAGGCGGCGACCTCGACGGGGGCGACCGTCTCGTGGACGGGCTCGGGGAGATCGACGAAGAGGTCGCCGATCAGCTGAACGCCTTTGTCGCGAAGCATCAGGCGGCGACGGCAGAGCTCGAGGAAGGGCGCGAGGTCCTCGTCGAGGGCAGCGGCCCAGCGGTGGACGGCGGAGCCGGTCCGTTGACCCTGACCCAGACGGTCGCGGTCCGACTCAGCCTTCCGCCGCGGGCTCTTCGTCCTTCCTGTTGCTCGCGGACGGGCCGAAGCCCCATCGATCGCGCAGGCGCTGCCGGACGCGGTCCCGCTCCTCGGGTGTCATCGACTCGCAGCGCTCGGCCATGCGGCGGCGAACGCCGGAGCCGGAGCCGCGAAACCCCGATCCGCCGAAGAGGATCCGGCAGAGAGCGAGAAGGCCGAGAGCCTGCCAGAAGGTGACCTCGTGCCAGCCGAAGAGCGGCGGCAGCAGCCAGTTCCACAGCTGCCGGACGATCTCGCCGCCGAGGGCGACGAACAGCAGGGCGCCGAGTATCGCGAGCGGCACGAACAGCATCCATCTCTTTCTCATGGCCATTCCCTCATCCCTTCGTGAATCCTTCGTGGACGACCTTCAGCCGCTTGCGCAGGTGCAGGACGGCGTAGCGCTTACGCGAGAGCAGCGTGTTCACGCTCACGCCCGTCTCCGCGGCCATCTCCTTAAAGCTGCGCCCATCCAGCTCGTGCCAGATGAACACGTCCCGCTGCTCCCGGGGGAGCTCGGCGACGGCCAGCTCGAGCTCCCCGAGGAGCACGTTGCGGGCGTACCGGGCTTGGGGCCCGGCGTCCGGCGAGGGGAGGAGCTCTTCGAGCCCCAGCGGCTCGTCGTCCTCGTCGTCCGCCAGGGGACCGGCCGCCTCGCCGAAGCGCTCCGGTCCCTTCCTGCGGAAGAGGTCGGTGATGCGATTCCGAGCCACGCGGAAGAGCCAGCCCGTGACGTGCTCGATCGGCATGAGCAGGCGGTTCGCCTCCACCAGCTCGCAGAACACCTCCTGCAGGATGTCCTCGGCGTCGCGCGGGTCCGGCACGCGCCCGCGAATGAAGCCGTACAGCCGGGACCGCTCCTGGCGGATCACCTCGGAGATCCCCTGGTCCTCTTCGCGTGTCATCGGGTCCAGGCTCGCCGCGTCTCTCACCTACCGACGTAGACGGGCGAGCCGCCCGGATATTGTGACGTACCGCCTTCGAGAGCGCGTACCCGCGACGGGTCCCGCTCGAACGAATCGCGGAACGGGATGGTCGACTACTCAGCGGAGTAGATGGTTGCCTGGCGCGAGGAGGGTTGCCAGGAGCCCGTTACGTCTGTCCAGGTCTCTGTGGTGCGGCGCCGAACGTGCCCGCCAATGCGAACGTGAAAGCCGACGCCTCCGTGCGCCACGTCACCGGCCAAGGCCTCGCGACGCTGGCGATGCTGCATTGCAGGACCTAGATTCTCCGCAGGCGAAAGCGAGAGCGGAGAGAGGAATCGGGCCACGACGCGTCTTGATTTCACGCGATCCGCGAGCGACATACGAGGTGAGACACCCTGGCCGCGACGACAGGCCGGCGCCGCGACGGGATTGCACCGCCACAGGACCGGCGAGGAGGAATCGAGAATGCGTAAGGCCCTGATCGTCGCGGTGTGCATCCTTTCGCTCGGCGGCTCGGCGGCGCTCGCCGTCGGCCCCAACGACCACTGCGATACGGTGCCCGCCGACCGGACGTTCACGGACGGGCGGCCCCACCTCTGGCAGAGGTCGACGGCCTACGGCTCGACGGGCTGCCCGAACGGCTCCGTCGTGGACGTCACCTACTCGGCGCTCGCTCCCCTACCGGGCACCTACATGAGCTGGGGCGACGACGAGCCGACGACCCAGACCGCGTGCGAGCAGTCGTGGCTCAGGATGCACGTCTGGTACATGTCGGGAGCGCTCCCTGCCTACATGGGCGAGGTCACGAGCCGGGGGACCTGGATCGACAACACCGACACGGTGAGGAACCCCGGCACCACGAAGATCTGTCACGTCCCCCCGCTCCGCGCCGAGTCGGCCTTCAGCTTCGGCAACGGGCGGAGGTACCGCTTCGCCCTCAGGGCCGAGCGCAACTACGCCACGAACGTCCAGAACCGGAAGCTCATCCTCGCGAACGCCCCCGTCCCGAGCCGGAAGGGAGACAGTGCCGCGAGCTCGGGAGGCGCGTACTTCGTCGCCCTCCCGATGAGCGAAGGCGGTGTCGACGAAAGCGGCTGGCCCCTTTACCCTTTCCTGTTCAAGCTGGAGCGGCCGGAACGCCGGGTGAGCCTCGGCGGCGACCTCGTCCACACCGGCTTCAGCTTCCTCAACACCTCACAGGGCTTCATCCTGCCGTTCTCCCCGAACTACGGCTACTCGAACGCGATGCTCCTCTACCGGGGAAACGTCGGAGGGCTCGAAGACGTCTCGTGCCCCGCCTACACCATCACCGGCGAGCCGGGGATCCTCCCGACCTACACCTACACCCCCGGTTCCACCTCGAGCTTTCTGGAGACGGGTGCCCTCTACTGTCTCCTCAACGAGCGGAACACGAAGATCTACAAGCTCAAGATCTTCAAGTGGACCTCCCTGACGAACCTCGCCCTCGTCGGGTACAGGTTCGCGGCTGAGACGGGTCGGACGACGTGGGGATGCCTCGACGGCCTTTGTGATGACGAAGCCCGCTTCGCCGGCCAGAACCTCCAGCCGACCAAGGCGGAACGGGAGGATTTCGTCGGTACGACGTTGGGCTTCGTCCGCTCGGCCCGCTCCTGCCTCGAGGCCAGCCTGCTGCGTCCGCTTCCGGTCCCCCTCTCCCGGACGCTCCACGGCGAGCACGCGACCCCTTTTGTGAACGTCTCGTGGTCCTATGGCTTCGGCGGGTCCGCGCTCACCGTCGTGGGCTTCCAGGGGAGAATCCTCCCCGGCCAGACTCGCGTCATCGACCCGCTCGACCTCCGCTGGGAGCTGCACGAGCCGATGCACGTCTTCAACCACTACGCCTTCGCCAGGACCCTCCCGAGCTGGCTCGACGTGGGTTTCTCGATCCTGGCGGTGGTCCGCCTCGACTGCGGGGGCGACCCGATGCTCATGATGCCGGACTGGCGCTTCTGGGTCCCCGGGGACACCGATGGACACCCCGTCGGCAGCGAGCTCTTCCGGCGCCTCGAGGTCGATCACGGCTGCGGAAGCGACTGCGCGGCCGAGATCTGGCGGGACCTCGTGGACGCGCACGGGACCGACACCGATCTCACGAACGCCGAGATCAAGGCGGTCTTCGAGAACCGGATCGGCGCGGACCTCTCCTCGCTCTTTACGCTCCTGGGGATCGCCTACTGACGGACCTCCTCGCCGGCCGGGCACCGGCGTTGCGCTGGGAGCGCAGGCGCGCCAGTCGACTGCGACGGGACGGCGAGGGCTCCGTCCTTCAGCCGCCTCCCGGCTCCCCCGCCGCCGCACGGACCTCGCGCGGGACGTCGAGGGGGAAGCCCGACTGGCGCGCGGCGTACCGGGCGAGCTCGAGGACGGCGGGCCCGTCGTTCGCGGCCTTCGCCATCCGCAGCGGCGCCCCATCCCCTCGGGCCTCGAGCAGGAACCAGTCGTCTCCGTCGGAGTCGGAGGTCACGCTCACCGTGAGGGCGCCATGACGCACTTCGCGCCTCCGCTCCCACGGCCCGAGCCGCCACGTCCTCGCGATGCGGGAGGGCGCGAGCCTCCACGTTTCGCGTGCGAAGGCTGCCCAGAGGCAGAGGAGGTCGATGGCGAATGCGACGATTCCGAAGAGGACGACGCCCCACGCCGCACGCTCGAAGTCGGCGCGGACGAAGGCCACGAACGCCGTGCTGAGGACGAGGGCGAGGGTCAAGGCGCACCCGGCCGTCTTGCGGGACCGGGCAGGGAGAGCCGAGAGGAGGACGCCTCCCTCCGGCAGCGCCTCGGCACACCACTCCCTCGGTACCGGCGCCTCCGCGATCGCCGCGGCTTCTGCCGCCGCCCCGTCCGAGGCGGCGGGGCTTCGCAACCCCAGGGCTGCCCGGAGCCTCTCGGCGAGCCACTCCGCGACCGGCAGCGGCGTCCCGGTCGAAAGGACCGTCTCCTTGCCGCCCACGACGGCGACGAGGCGGGACCTGCGCGGCTGGGCGAAGACCGCCGAGACCTGCGGCGCGGCGTAGCTCTTGGACCGCCCGAAGGGCCCCGCGCATCGGCGGACGGTGAAGCCGCCGGGGCGGGTCGAGAAGAGGTCACGGCCGGCCAGAAGCCGGAGAAGCTCCCGGAGGGCCGACAGGCCGCCCCAAGTCCAGAACGCGAACCAGATGGAGAGAAAGACGACGACGGGCCACGGCGTGTCCCCAGCGAAACGGGGTAGGCGGGGCCACGTCCCGGGCAGGGCTTCTCGCAACCCCTCGAAGAGCGGCTCGGCGAAGGGCCCGAGGAGGATCGTGAGGACGACCAGCTCGCCGGCCGCCCAGCCGCAGATCCAGAAGGCGAGAAATGCCGCGGGGAGGAAGCGGACCCAGCCCGTGGGCCTGAGAACGATCTCTTCGCCGTCGGGCAAGGGCCGGACCGTGACGGTGCCCCCCGGGGCCGGCGGCGGGGGAGGGCCGAAGCCCGACGCGGGAGGTGGCGGAACAGGATCGGGCAACACGGGTTCATCGTAGCGCCGGCCTCGGGAATGCGGGATGGAGGTGCCTGCCTTGGTGGCAGGGCGATCCCCGGCTCAGTATCCGGAGTGCGCCGTCACCATCTTCCACTGCACGGCGCCCGTTTGATCCTTGCAGCCGAAGTGGCCGTAGGGGACGGTGCCGTAGCGCTTCTCGCCGGTCTGGCCCGGGATCTGGCTCGTGTACCTGCCGTAGACGAGATCGCCGTAGCCGATGACCTCGTCGACCGTGGACCAGATCGAGAATCGATACGACCCCTCGAAACGGGACGTCGAGTTGAGGGCGACGAGGAACTCCGAGACGCCGAATGGGCCGTAGAAGCCGACGAGGTAGCCGGGATAGAGGCCGTTCGTGTTGCCGCAGGTGGGCGTCGTCGGCCCCGTCAGGTAGCAGGCGACGAGGCCCCGGTTGCCACCGGCGATTCCGACGAAGGAGTCGACGCTCGAGGTGAGCGAGGCTCCGAGGTCGTACGCGCCTCCGCCGAGCGAGTCGTAGGCCGCCCCGCCCTTGATCGCTTTGCGGGCGAGCGTGACGCCCATCGAGTGGGCGACGATGTCGACCTTCGCGGCGCCGGTGTAGGCCTTCACGGCCTGGATGAACGCGCGAAGCCGCTCGAGGTGGCTTCGGGAGTGATACTGGAGCGCGGTCTGGAGCGTGTCGGCCGGACCCCACGTCGTCGCGTAGAGCTCCGAGCTCTTGTACCCCTTCGACTGGAAGTAAGCGAGGGAGGCGCTCCATCCCGTCATGCCGACGGTCCCGGTTCCCAGAGCGCTGTCGCCGTTGCCGTGAATGAAGATGACCGGCTGGTTGACGACGGTGTCGCCGTCGCCGGTCTTCCCGCCGTAGCTCCCACCCGGGACGTCGCCGCGGGCGAAGTCGTGGCCGCCGTAGCCGTGCGAGGAGAGCCACGCATCGAAATGGGGCGTGATGCCCGACTGCGCCGTCGCGGACGGGGCGAGGGCGATGGCGAGAAAGGTCAGGGCGACGAGCGTGAGCCGAATTCCCTTCATCTCGAGCCTCCACTGAAATACCGAATGGGCGTTCGGTTTTCAAGCCTATCAGACGGACGCTGGAAATGGGGACATGACCTTTGAAACGGACGAGAGCGGGATCGCCGGGACGAGCCTCGACTGAGCCACGCGGCACCGGCCGGCACATGAGCGGCGGCATAATCCGGATCGGGAGGAGAGCTGTGTTCAATCCGTTCGCGTCGCGCCACGCCGTGCGCTGTCTGCTCGTGCTGTCCCTCGCCGTTTCCGCCGCCACGTCGCTCGCCGAGGCCGAAGGGCCGAAGATCGACTGGAAGCAGGGGCCTTCCACCACCGACCTCGGCGAGAAGGTGGCCGAGCTGAAGGTGCCGGAGAAGTTCGTCTTCGCCGGGGCCGAGGACACGAAGAAGCTGATGGAGTCGTTCGGCAATCCGGCCGACGGCACGGAAGTTGGCTTCCTCGCGCCGGCGGACGCGAACGAGACGTGGTTCGTCGTCTTC